>JAOQAA010000591.1 GCA_025963815.1 Capsulimonas sp. | reverse complement strand
CTCGAACTGGCTGGTGACGCATCCGTCGATAGTCCAGTGCCCGGAGTTATGGGTACGCGGCGCGATCTCGTTGACGATCAAATTGCCGTTATGGCCCAGGAAAAACTCGACGCAGAGAACGCCGACGACATCGAGTTCTTGAAAGATCATGCGCGCGATCTGTTCGGCTTCGAGCAGAACGGCTTCCGGAACGGACGCCGGGGCGAGGGTCACATCCAGAATATGATTGGCGTGCGTGTTATCGACGAGGCCGAAATGGACGAACTCCCCATCCAGGCCGCGCGCGCCGACAAGAGAGAGTTCGCGTTCGAAGTCGATAAAACCTTCGAGGACGGCAGGCTGGCGGTCAATAGCGTCCCAAGCGGCGATGGCGTCTTCAGGCCGAAGGATCTTCGCCTGTCCCTTGCCGTCGTAACCGAAGCCTGCCGTCTTCAGAACCGAAGGTGTTCCTAGTTCTTCGACGGCCCGCGTCAAATCATCCTCGGTATTGATCACTCGAAACGGAGCGCAGGGGATGCCAGCGCCGTGCAGAAAGGCCTTTTCGCGAAGGCGATGCTGGGCAGTGTGCAATGCGGCACGGCCGGGGCGGACCGGGACGATTTCAGCAACGGCGTCCAGCGCCGCCACGGGAACGTTCTCAAACTCTTGAGTTATCACATCCACCTGGCGCGCAAAAGCGCGCAGGGCGTCCAGATCGTCATAAGAGCCGATCACTTCGATGTCGGCGATCTGTCCGGTCGGGGAGTTGGCTTCAGGAGAATAGACACCGACTTTGTATCCCATCTCACGCGCCGCAAGGGCGAGCATCCGGCCGAGTTGGCCGCTGCCGAGGATACCAAGGGTGGCGCCAGGTAAAATCGCGTCGGACATTACGGCAGAGTCTCCGCGAGAACTTTTTCCGTCTGTTCGGCCCGGAACGCGCGCAGCTTTTCGCGCAGCGCGGGGCGTGTGTTGGAGAGGATCGCGACGGCGAGCAGGCCAGCGTTGATCGCGCCCGCCTTACCAATGGCGAGGGTTCCCACGGGAATGCCGCCGGGCATCTGCGCAATCGAGAGCAGCGAATCCATACCACTCAGCGCCGCGCTCTGGACGGGAACGCCCAGCACGGGAAGCAGTGTCTGCGCCGCCACCATGCCCGGAAGGTGCGCCGCGCCGCCAGCGCCGGCGATCACCACTTCGAGGCCGCGCCCCTCGGCGCTCGCGGAAAACTCGTTCAGCAGATCGGGCGTGCGATGCGCGGAGACGATGCCAAACTCATGCGGCACATCGAACTTCGCCAAAATCTCGACGGCGTGGCGCATCGTGTCCCAGTCGGACTTGCTGCCCATAATCACCGCCACTAAGGGGGCGCGCTGTGGTTCGCTCATGCCGATACCCCTTCCGTCTCGCCGCCATAGCATGAGTAGAAATACGGCGTCTCGGCCTCAAACTCGGCGGCGCAGGTGTCCACCATCTTGTAAATCGGCGCGCAGTTCGCCGTCTTTCGCCAGGCCCGAATCTGAGCCTCTTTCACGCCCAGAATGTCAACAAGGTGCCGGTCGGCGAAGCCCAAATTCTTGGCGGCTACTAAAAGCGCTTCGGTTTCTTCGTCCAGCGTCTCCACATGGTGGAAGCGCGCCGCCTGCGCGCGCAGCTTGTCTTCGAACTGCACGAGCCGCTGGATCTTGATCAGGAACCAGGGGTCGACGCCGCTCAGATCCGCCACTTCCTCCACGAGAAGACCGCGATGGAAGGCTTCGGCGATCAAGAAGAGACGCTGATCAGTCGCGCTCTGCAATCCCGCCTCAATCTCCATGTCCGTCAATAGATCGCCGTTCTTAGGACGCAGACCGACCTGTCCGATCTCCAGACTGCGTATCGCCTTGAATAATCCACCTTCGAAGGTGCGGTCGATCGCCATGACTTCGCCGGTCGCCTTCATCTGTGTGGTGATGCGGCGGTCGGCGGCGGTGAACTTGTCGAACGGCCAGCGCGGGATCTTGACGATGATATAATCCAGCGCCGGCTCGAAGCATGCCAGCGTCTTCTTGGTGACAGCATTCTGGATCTCATCCAGCCGCAGACCAATGGCGATCTTCGAGGCCACGCGAGCGATCGGGTACCCCGTCGCCTTGCTCGCCAGCGCCGACGAGCGCGACACACGCGGATTGACTTCGATAATATAGTAGTTGAAGGAGTCGGGATCAAGCGCCATCTGCACGTTGCAGCCGCCCTCAATGCCCAGCGCCCGAATAATTTTCAGGGACGCCGTCCGCATCATCTGATACTCTTTGTCCGAAAGCGTCTGCGACGGCGCGACGACGATGGAGTCGCCCGTGTGCATGCCCATGGGATCAAAGTTCTCCATGTTGCAGACGGTGATACAGGTATCGGCGGCGTCGCGCATCACCTCATACTCGATCTCTTTCCAGCCCGTCAAATAGCGCTCGACCATAACCTGGTGGCTGGGAGACAGCTTCAGACCGCGCGAACCGATCTCGACCAATTGCTCAGGCGTGCGCGCAATACCGCCGCCGGTGCCGCCAAGCGTATAGGCGGGGCGGACAATCAGCGGCCAAGGGTTTCCGTCGCGTTTTGACAGTTCAACGAGTGCGACCTCGTCCTCGATGATCCAGGATTCTGGAACCGGCTCGCCGATCTCGCGCATCAGCGCCCGGAAGATCTCGCGGTCTTCCGCCTTGCGGATCGTCGCGAGCGGCGTGCCGAGAAGCTTGACATTATACTTCTCCAGGATGCCGGCTTCCGCGAGCGCAATCGCCATATTTAGTCCCGTTTGGCCGCCCAGCGTTGGCAGCAGACCGTCGGGACGCTCTTTGGCGATGATCCGCTCAATAAACTCGACCGTCAGCGGCTCGATATAAACGGCGTCGGCGGTTTCGGGATCGGTCATGATCGTCGCAGGATTCGAATTGACGAGGACGACCGAAACGCCCTCCTCGCGCAGCGACTGGCACGCCTGCGTGCCGGCGTAGTCAAACTCGGCGGCTTGGCCGATAATGATCGGCCCGCTGCCGATCACAAGCACTTTCTTCACATCTGGGTTCTTAGGCATAATTGTCTTTCCGTCTGGGCAAGGTCGGCCCTCACCCGGCCCTGCGGGCCACCCTCTCCCAATTCTAGGAGACGGTTAAGATTTTGGTTCAATGATCCAAAAAAATCAAAAACTCTTGCTCCCCTTCTCCCAGAATTGGGAGAAGGGGCCGAGGGATGAGGGCCTCTTAAACAGAATGCCCGTATAATGCTCCGCGCGTGCCGTCCTGCACGCGCTGCCGAATACGTCCGTAATGGTAGATCTCGCGCTCCATCGCGTGCCAGATCAGCCACGCCACGCTCATATTGGATTCCGGACGGTTCTCCTTGGGATCGGAGGGAACCGTACGCACCGCGCGCAGCCCCTCGCGGGAGAACGGGGCCATCACAACTTCTTCTAATTCCCGCGTAGCCGTCAGCAGTTCCACAAGCGAGCGCGCCGTCTCGTAATCGGACCGTCTCGGCGCTTCGTACTCGTTGCCGCCGATCAGGCGTCCGACATAGAATCGAACCTCCGTCACCATCTCGATCACGATCTCCGCAACCGACGGCAGCGGCGGCGCCGGCCGCATCGAAAGCTGCTGCTCCGTCAACGATTCGATAGTGTCGATCAAGTCCTGATGGATGTCTCCCCAGAAGGGATAGAGTTCGTTGAGCTGCATTAGGATGCCCCCGGCCCCCACAGGGGGTGCAGACCATATTTTCGAAAACGTGTCTCATCCGAAGTTTCAATCGCGCCAGCACACCTATGGTTTGCTCCCCCTGTGGGGGTCGGGGGGCATCCTAATGCACACTGTAAATATCGACAATATAACGCCCGTCGCCGCCAAGCTCCACCGTACCGACAAAGTGCTTCGGCGTGACCAGATTCGGATAGTGAGCGATCCACCACCCTCGCCACTTCGGCGCGCGCGTGACAGCGATGTGAGTCGCGTTCAAGCGCTCGACTGGATGGTCGTCATTGGACAGACCTGGCTGCACCGGCGCTGCGGAATACTTCGTGTGCAGACAAATCTCCGGGGCGAAATCTCCCACAAGACGGATATCGGACGATATCCCCAGCATGCGAACGATATCGGAAGGCATTTGAAAGATCGTCGCGCTGCGCTCCGTCTCCTGCTTTACGATCCATGCGCCGCTGACTGCGATGAATACGCAGACACATGCGACGCGCGGCAGGCGTCCAATCGACCGTGCGCCGATGGCCGCCAGGGCGCAGAGCGCCGGCAGGAACAGCACATAATATCGGCTAGGCGCGTAGTTGGACAGCAGGCAAAATAGCAGTCCCCCACCCAGCCAGGCCCACATGAATAGAGACACACGGCTTCTTGCTCGCCGCGCGGCGATGGCGACAAGCACGATGACAGACGGCAGGAACGCGCAAAGATAAGGCAGCAGGCCGCGTTCGCCGTCCCACAAGGCGCGCCGGATGTTCAGCCACACGGACAATGGCGAGTGCGGCATGATCTGGTGCGAAACAAAGTACGCATTCATGCGGCGCAGTTCGCTTCCGTGCGGGATCGTCCAGAGAAGGGCTTCCATCCCAATGACAAGGACAAAACCCGCGAGGCTCCACAGGCCAATGCGCCGCTCCGAGGCTTGGGACCGCCAAATACAGGCGATAAAGATCGCGGGCGCGGCGATTCCGGCAAGCGACTTGAAGACGAGTGCAATACCAAGCGATGCTCCCGCGAGCGCGAACCACACCGCGCGTTTACGCCCCTCGGCGCTTTCGCCGTAGGCCCAGCCCGCAAAGGCCATCACGAGCCAGAAGGCCGTCGGTGTCTCCTGCAAGGCCAATCGGTTATAAAGCAAGTACGGCGTCGCAAGCGCAAGAAACAAGAGGCCAAGGTTTGCCGCCGGACGTCCCGCGCTTCGGCACAGGCCCAGCCAGAAGACCAAAAGCGTCAGCAGGCTGAAGGCGACGGACACGCCGCGCGCGGTCAGGACATTCGCGCCATATGTCCGAAACACGACTTCCTGGATTAGGCTCAGAAGCGGTGAGAGCAGACGGTCGTGAAAGTTGCCCGGCGCGAGCGTTCCGAACAGCGCCATGTGGCGCGCGTCGAGGGTATAAAAGCCCTCGTCCGTAAAGATGCCGCTGCTCCATGACAGCCACATCGGCGGATCGTCGGCGAGGCCGATGATCCGCACGACAATCGCGGCGAGGACAATCAGCGCCA
>JAOQAA010000559.1 GCA_025963815.1 Capsulimonas sp. | reverse complement strand
TTACAGATGGAGTAGGACATGCTGAGGTTCGCGGAGACCGTACGGTTGAAGACGCCGCCGAAGACGGAGAAAACGTCGGTGGTGGCGCCGCCGATGTCCACACCCAGCACGTCGATCTTGCGCTCGCGCGCGATCGTCTCCATGATCTTGCCCACCGCGTTTGGCGTGGACATAATGCCGGAGCTGGTCCAGGTAGTCAGCTTGGCGTAGCCCGGCGCCTGCTGCATGACGTGTTCGAGAAAGAGATCGTGGATGGCTTCGCGGGCCGGCCCTAGATTTTCCCGGTCCAGCGTCGGGCGCAGGTTCGGCACTTCGCGGATATCGACAATGTCGCCCGCAACGTCCGCGACCGACTTACGCGCCTGGACGTTTCCAGCGAAGATGACCGGCAGCTTGAGGCCGATGCCCAGGCGCGGCTTCGGGTCCGCCGAGCGCAGCATTTCGGCCATTTCCGTCAGGTGCGTCACCGTGCCGCCGTCCGTGCCGCCGGACATCAGGATCATGTCCGGGCGCAGCGCCCGAATCCGTTCCACTTTCTGATAGTCCTTGCGGCCGTCGTCCACTGCAATGACGTCCATGATGATCGCGCCCGCGCCCAGCGCCGCACGCTCCGCGCTCTCCGCGCTCATCGACTTGACCACGCCCGCCACCGTCATCTGCAGGCCGCCGCCCGCCGAGGAAGTGCTCAAATATAGATCCACCCCATCGCCGTTGGCCGCCGTTGGGGTAATGACCTGTCCGTTCGCATCCAATATCGTGCGGCCCGACAGCTCTTCGATCTCGCGGGCGGCGTTCGAGACGCCAATGGTGACATCGTCAAACGGCGCTTCGACCGTCGTCGGGGCCTCGCCGCGTGTCGTCAATCGATACTCATCGCCCTTCTTTTCAATGAGAATGGCCTTGGTGGTCGTGCTGCCGCAGTCGGTAGCGAGAATGGTCCGCACGTTGCTGGTGTTGGTCAAAGGGTTCGCTCCACGATCTGAAGATACCGTCATTCTATCACACTGCGCGGGGAGAGTGCAACATATGCGCCAAGGCGGCAAAAAGCGTCTTTAGCCCAAGACATAAGCAGGGATTTACCGCCACGCCGCCAAAATTCGCAGCAGCATCAAAACCGTCAGCAGCACGACAGCCAAAAGCAGCGCCACCTGCGCCGCCAGGCGATGCTGGGGATGGTTTTCATCCCGCACCAGCGCACCAAAGGTCCGCAGTCGCCAGGAAAAAACACGCCCTGCGCGAAGGCGTTCCGCGTCGCCGCGCAAACGCTTTTCTTCCTTTCCCAAATAGGCGGACAATTGGCGAAGCGGCGCAACGAGCATCACGCCCGATACGATAAAAATCAGCAGAGTGCAAAAAATCATGATAAGGTCGATCTATTCTATCACAAATCACGAAAGAAAATATTTTCTTGACCCGGCGCGCTCCGATGTCGATTAGCAGCTTCGCCAAGCGACTAAGAAATAGCAAGCACCTTACCGACCCATTGTCCCTGGAGGATATCCATCATGCCGGAAACTCTCGTCTCACCCGCCATAGAATCGATCGCCCGCGCGAAGAGCGCCGTGATAAGTTCCCGAGACTTGCTGCTCAGCACGTTCTCCTATGTGCCGGACGATAAGCTACACTGGTCACCCTCGCCCAGCGCGCGCACGCCCCTGCAAATCGCGGCGCACTGCGGCGGCGCCAACGCCACCTTCGCCACTCTCCTGCGCGGGGAGCCATGGCCGCTCGCCAGCACCGCAGCGGAAGCCGTCGCCCAGATTTATGAGCGCGACGCGGCGACCGACATCTCACGTGACAATGCCGCCAAACTGATCGAAGATTCATCCGCCGCACTGATTGCGGCTCTGGAGAACGCCACGCCGGCAACTCTGGAAACAATGATCTGGACGGCGTTCGGAGAGTTCCCCTACGACTTCGCGATGACCTTCCCCGCCGGGCACATGGCCGGTCATGCGCGCCAGATCGACTACCTCCAAACGATTTGGGGCGACCGCGAAGACCACAATTAAGACCGCATCAACAAACCAGGAGAATCGTATGTCACAGAAAATCACCCCATTTTTATGGTTCGACGATAAAGCCGAAGAAGCCGTCAACTTCTACGTATCCATTTTCAAGAACTCAAAAATCACCAGCCTTTCCCGCTATGGCGAAGGCGGCCCGGGACCGGCCGGACAGGTCATGGTGATGTCTTTTGAACTGGATGGTGTTGAGTTTCAGGCGCTGAACGGCGGCCCGCACTACAAATTCACGCCGGCGATCTCGCTCTCCATCGACTGCGCCGATCAGGCCGAAGTGGATCATTTTTGGTCCAAGCTCACCGAAGGCGGCGAAGAAGTCCAATGCGGCTGGCTAACCGATAAATTTGGCGTCTCCTGGCAAGTCGTGCCTAAGGCGCTGGGTGAACTGATGAGCGGCCCCGATCCCGTGAAGTCACAAAACGTCATGAAAGCCATGATGCAAATGGTCAAGCTCGACGTCGCCGCCTTACAGGCCGCGTACGATCAGGAGTAGCGCCGCACGGTCCGAGATTATTACATCTGCAACTAATTATCGTCTCCTGTGTCTCAATACAACAGGAGACGAACGATGAGTAAAGAACAAAATATCCTGATGCTGGGAATTCTGAGCATTGTCTGCTGCGGCATCCTCGGCCCGTTCGCTTGGATCCAAGGAGCAACCGTAATCGAGCAAATCGATAACCAGGGATATCCTTCGTCTGAACGCAATCTGGCGGTCGCAGGGCAAATCTGCGGGATGATCGGGACAGGCCTGTGGATCCTGGGAATTATCAGCGCATTAATGCGCGCCAGCGGACATCACAATTATTAGTCACCCATATGGCATGACGGTGATAAGATCGGCAATTGCTATTCCAATGCCTGGCCGGAGCTTCGTTGCTTCAGCGCATCCCATAGCTTTTGCCGATCTTCGGAGGCGACTACCTGGACCTGTAGCATTTCAACGGGAACTTCTTCTTCTGGTTCCTCCCCTTTGCTGGGCCAATAAAGCTTCCCCCGCCCGCTTTGCACATAATCGATCAGCATCATCCAGGGCATCTGCATACCAAACCACAATGCGTCGACCGCCCCTTCCCCTTGGAGATCGGAAAACCGCTGATACAGTCCGTATAAAGCGCTAGGACAGCTCCAATGTCCATGTTCGTTTTGGTAAGGCCTCCCAATTTGAACGATCAATTCTCGCCGAAAACCGGATGGATCCACCCCGATAAAACGCTGCTCGGCGATTACATCCCCGATCGGCTCCTCACGCTTTAAGCGCATCTCTTCCAGTGTGATTTCATCGCCAGACTGTACATCATGATCCATGAAATTTATCTCCGTATGGCAAGATCACATCGGCAAATCGACCCAGGGCCGTTCCGCCGGCAATCGATTGCGAAACATCTCAATCGCGAGCGAGAGATCATGATAGCCCGTCGTTTCTCTAATCTCATCAAGATAAAGATTGCTGTGGGCGACGGCGTCTAATCGAAACGCCCAGTAGATGGCCATCAGCAGTCTGATCTATAGCGCCGAAATACATTTTGCCATACTAGCGAGCTTTCCCTCTACGAACCCATCGCAACCATAGGTGTTGCCAAGCTGAGTCGTCGAGTTGTCGTTCCCAATCGTATCAGTTAATTAAAATATCGTCGGTAAATATCCCCATCAAAGAAATGCAATAAAATTTGAGGTTGATCATCATCTTGTAATGTACCGAAATCGATAATTTCGATTTGACCAGATTCTAATGTTCCCCCTTCCGTATTCTTGACATAAAACGCCAATTCGCGATATTGCGCCCTCATAATTTCCATTCGTGCTGCCATTCGATCATGTTCAGCTTGTGTCGATGCACTAGTTATATCGGCAGCCAAAAGGTTGAACTCTTGAAAAAAATCAGCGAAAAGTTGATAGTCATTACTAGGATAGAAGATACCTATTTGTGTAAACATTGTTGGATCTGCACCTTCAAAATCGGAATAACCAATAAGAGCATCATGCTGATATATAGAATAGAGATGATTGTTAATTTTCATTATACTTGTACCTATTAGTATATGCGAGAATATACGCTATTCCGCGAGAGTCTCTCATTTTCAATATCATAGAGCGCGGCTTTGGGCATTTCGAGGGGCAAGGAGCATGCACCGAGGAACCCGTCGGCGCGCCGACGGTGGTCATCACTAAACGGCGAAGCTACATCGGCATATCGACCCACGGCTTCTCCATAGGCAGTCGATTTCGAAACATCTCAATCGCCAGTGAGAGATCTTGGTAGGTCGTCGTTTCTCGTATCTCATCGATATAGAGATTACGGCGAGCGATGGCGTCGAGTTCGAAGGCCCAGTAGAGGGTCATGAGCGGATTGATATAAAGCTGGCTGCCTTCGGTGCGCGGCGTCGAGTGGTAATTTCCAAATCGACCTTCGATAGACGAGAGGATGGAGCCGGAAACAATGCTGGGCTGGTGGGGCATTTTGAGCGCGGCGTAATCGAACGCTTTTTGATACAGCGCGACTTCGGGCATCTCTGGAGTAAGCGACCAGGCGCCGAGGAATCCACCGGCGCGGATGATGTCCGCGACAGCTTCCAGAAAGTAGTGATGGCAGACGCCGTGAAATGTGTCGACACCGAAGCCGAGGCAGAGCAAGAGCTTGATGGGAATGTCCAGCGCATCGACAGCCGCGATGCTGGCGATATCCTCCTGCGGCGTTCCCAGCATCGGCTCATCACCACGCATCAAGCTGTCCGTGCCGCCATCAATCAGCACCACGGCGTCTGGCTGTAAGCGATCGGCCAGGAATTGATAGGCGTCCGTCGTCGGCTTTGCCCCGGTGCGATCGATGCAATAGATCGGCTCGTGAATGTCCTGTGACGCAAGCCACTGCGCCAGATACATCTCCGGAAAATACTGCTCCGGCCCCTCCGTCTTCGCGCCCACTTCCACAACCGCGGGCCCAATTCGGCGTCCTGTAGACGCATAAATCGTTGCGAACGAAAGGTTCGCGAGATACACCTTCTTGCCGGCGGCGCGCAGGGCAAAGTAGAGCGGCAATCCACAGTAAATATCGAACCCGCCGCCCGCGCCAGCGAGCAGAATGGTTTGCGCGCTGTCTAACGTTTTGAAGAGTGGAATTTGCAGAAATGACATGAAGGAGCCTCGGCGCAAAAGACTTTGCCTACTAATATTGGACCGTAATACGTTCGTTTGTCACGATCCAATTCCCCTTCACATTCTGTACATAGCACTGACCGCTATAACCACCCCGAGTTCCATAGAGCACACGAAATGAAGCAACGGCGCTCCTCGCTCCGCGCGATTTGATCGGTCCTAAGTCGATGAGGGCGCCCTTCTTCCGTGTCAAACGATCCGTGAATATTTCATCAAGCAGTGTGGAGTTTCGACTACGAACATAAACTCGATGGGCTCTAGACTTCTTCTCCGCAGGCATCCCTGCCGCATTAAGATATAAAAGCAATTCTGATGTCCGAAACCGAGTTTTGTTCTCGATAAAGCTCAATCCCGGATGCGCGCCCCCGTTGTACTTCGCAATCAAATACTGTGCGAGAGGCAATGCAAATACATCCCTCTGTGGTTTTACGTGATGGACGGGCGACGCACATGCAACGGACATGCTAAGAGCGAGGAGAGTGACCGCCAGTCCTGAGACACTGCGAAAGCTTTTCATGACTACGATTGTAGCCTATTTCCTTTAAGCTCACCCATTTCCACGCGCCACAATCTGAATCCCGTTGATTGGAGCACGCAGGTTTTCGTCCGTCGAGGAGACCGGCGTCGCGAGCAGCGTGAATGAGCTGGCTTTGAGGGGAGCGAATTTTACATAGTTGGCGGCGGGCGAAGATGGCGGCGCGTAGTTGCCGGCGTAGAACGATCCGGCGCGGTCGGTCACCTTGACGCTTTGTGCGCCGATAGTGAACTTGGCGACGCGGGTCGCTCCGACATTGCCGCCGTCGCAGTAGAGGTAGACATCGTAGCCATATTTTGTGAACGATTTGGGGAGATTGGAAACCGTGATGTGGGTTGTGTCGTGGGCGTAGGTTTCCAGGTAGCCGCGCATCATGCGATTGCCGCCGTCATGGTCCGGGATGGGGGTGGCGTACGTGCCGCCGGCGTCGTAGTGGACGCGTGCGCCGCTGAGGTTTCCCGCGCCGTCAATCAGTGGGAGGCCGCCGTAGCGGCAGGGAGCGGTGTTCCAGTTGATCGCCGGGATAAGGCCGGCGACTTCGTTCTGGTCCATGGAGATGGCGTCGCCGACGAAGTCGATACTAATCACCCTGGGCGCTGCTTTGCGGAGTGGCGCGGAGTTGACAGGCTGTGAGGCGGGGCCGGAGCCGAAGGCGTTTGAGGGAACGATCTGATAGTAGTACGGCACGCCGTCTGCCGTGGTTCTATCCGTATAGCTGTTCGTCGCAACGTGGGTGCTGAGGGTTTGGAACCCGGAATGCGCCGAGCGCGAGCGGCGGACGATGTAGTGAGACACGCGAGCGGATTTGTTCCAGGTGAGTTTGATGGCGCGCTCGCTGCTGGAGGCGCGCAGTCCGAAAATGGCGTCAGGTGCGCGCTTCGCTGCAGCGGGCGGGCGGCCAACTCGAAGCAAGCGCGCGGAGTGCGGCGCTAAGGTCGCCTGGAATTTGTCGGCGGTCAATGGCAGGTTTTGATGTGCCCAAAGATCGCGCAGGGGCAGATTGCCTTTGATGCCGAGAAATTTCCAAACAGCGGCGACTGTCGCCGGCTCGGCGCCCAGATTGAGCAGAGCGACGGTATAGGTATCGTCACCGTTGTCCGTGCGCCAAACTTGGTGGGCGCCGCCGATCATCTGCACGGCGGGACGGCCGCCTTGATCGACCGCGATCACCTCATGGTTGGTCAGCAGCTGGAGGCCGAAGGCGTCGAGCTTGCTCAGATCGTCACCATTGTAAAGGGGAGAGCAGTTGATGGCCCAGAAGGTCATCGCGAGCTGCCGCTCATCGTTGGTGAAGCCGTCCATGGCACCGTTTCCGACGCAGATCGAATCGAAGTCGTTCCAGCCTTTGCCGGGGCCGGCGTCCTCGCTCCAGAGCGGCGCTTCCTGGAAGCGCTTCATCAACTGGTTCCAGCCGGTGATATGCTCGGTCAGACTGTCCACATCGTCGTTGACACGGCGGCCTTGAGAATACTTTTGCCAAAAGCCGACCTGATCGTGATCCACGCGCCAGGAGATTTCCAGCCAGATCGGGCGTCCGGTCTTGCGCAGGGCGTTGGAATACGCCTTGATATTGTCTCGGCTGTCCACCTCGGAATCCGATCCAGGGCCAACGCCGTCGATCTTGAGATAGTCGATGTCCCACGACGCGAAGAGACGCGCGATCGAATCGATAAACTCCTGCGCGCCCGGCTTGGTGAAGTCGATCTTCATATGCCAGTCGCCAAAGGCGTTCCCGGCCACATGCGGATCGGCGACAATGTCACGAATGTGATACTTCGTCCCATAGATCGGCGGATTCTGCCAGTACATGATCTTCTGGACGCCCGGGATCCAGTAGATGCCGATCTTCTGTCCACGCTTGTGGAAATCGCGAGCGAGGCCTTTAATCCCAGACGGAAATTTCTTCAAGTCCGGAGTGGGCCGGCCGTATTTGTCATACGGCCCCGCCCAGCCCGAATCGATATTCACATAGTTGTAGCCATGGGGCTGAAGGAGGCGGTGCATGAGGTCTGCTTGTTCGCGGACGTGCTTCTCATTCAGCCAGCCTTTGTTGTACTGCGGCAGATGCACGTCTTGAAGGTTCCAGGTCGTCCAGCCCATATACGGCTTACGCGCGAGGGTATCGATAGAAGATTGCATCTTTGCGGGAGCCTTGGGAGCGGCGGCGGCGATTCCCGTCAGAACACTCATTGCAATCGACGATGAAAGCAGCAGGGCGAAACTTGAGATACGCAACGTAATACTCCTGAACGCGAAAAAGCGCTGGAGCCCTCACCCTCGGTCCCTCTCCCGGAGGAGAGGGATGTCCAGGGTTTGGAGTCCAAACATGGCTTTGCGCAAAGGGAACGGAGATACCGAAGCCCATGTGAACCACGTTTTGGTTGCGACGCTTGGACATCCCTCTCCTCCGGGAGAGGGACCGAGGGTGAGGGCGACACGAATGAAAGCGCTTACATAAACTGTCCCATTCTAACATTCCACGGCATTGGTGTCAAGCCGCCTATTCTGGCAAAATCTCAATGGCGTTGATCTTGGCGTTGCCGTCGGGGCTTGTCGGGGCGGCCCAGAGGCGGATCGCGATTTTGCCGGATGCGTCGGGACGAACGCCGGCGAACGATTTGACGACCGCCTTGTGCGTTCCGCCTGCCGTGGCGATGATGTCGAAATTCTTCAGGACTTGCGAGCCGTTGATTGCAGCGTTCTCCAAACGCTGGCCGGCCTCTTTGTCAAAGACATCGGCAAAGTGCAAGCGAACGGTGTAGCGGCCTTTAGGAACAGAATAGCTCCAGGTGAAGTCGTTGGCGTACCGCTCGCACTGGTAAATGGCGGCCGGGGCGGCGTGGGCGACATTGACCTCGACCGGCGCTTCCGTACTGTTCTGCTGGCCATCGAGCATATTGGGATCGGAGACAAACGCGCCGATGGGGTCATCACTGCCGCAGGCGACCCGGATCGGAACCGTCAGGGTTACGTTCTGCTCTGCGGCGGGCGTAGGGAACTTGGCGTACTGAAAACCCGCAGGCATGGTGGCCGGCGGACGCGAGCCGGACCCAACACCCCATTGCGGGTTGGGCTTCGGTCCCATCACGAGGCGCAGCACGCCGCCGCCGGTCAGTTCGCGGTGCGTAATCCAGGTGCGTCCAAACGGCTTGCCGTTCCAGGTCGCCGACTGGATATAGACGTTCTTGGGACTGTTGTTCTGAGCGATCACAGTAAACTCGCGGCCGCCATATTTCTTACCGTCCAGATGCAGCACGGATTTGCTGACGGCGGGACTGCCGATGGCGTAGACGCCGGCGGCAGGGTTGACGGGGTAGAAGCCGAGGGCGCTGAAGACATACCAGGCGGACATCTGCCCGCAGTCCACGTTGCCGCATTCGCCGGCGGGCGTATCTTGATACTGCGAGCGCATGATCTCCCGAACCCACTTTTGCGTCTTGTAGGGCTGTCCTGCGTAATTGTAGAGATAGGCGATATGGTGGCACTGCTCGTCGCCCTGCGCGTACTGGCCGATCAGGCCCGTAATATCCGGGATAATGGTGCGCGTCTTTGAGCTCATCGTGAAGAGCGTGTCCAGTTTTTTGATGAAGGCGGCGTCGCCGCCATGCATCCGGATCATGCCGGGAACGTCCTGCTGAACAGCGAAGGCGTACTGCCAGGCGTCGGCCTCGGTGTACTCGTCATTGATCTGGCCGATGGCGTCGAACTTGGGACGCCACTCGCCATTTGCCTTGCGGCCGCGCAGAAACCCGGTCGTAGAATCGTAGAGATTGACATAGTGTCCGGCGCGCTTGTAGAACATCAGGGCGTCTTCGTGGTGACCGAGTTCTTCGGCCATACGGGCGATGCACCAGTCATCGACGGCGTATTCAATGGTCTTGGAAGTCGCCTGCATACCGGGAGTCGAAGCGACGTAGCCCAGCGTCTTGTACGTATCCTGTCCATTGCGGTCCTGCATGGCGGTGTCGCGCATCGCCTGATACGCCGCCTCGGCGTCAAAGCCCCGGAAGCCCTTCAAATAGGCGTCCGCCATCACGGCTGTCGAGTGGTAGCCGATCATGCACCAGGTCTCGTTTTCCCAGAGCGGCCAGATCGGCGTCGTGCGCGATCCCTGCTGATGGTACTGCGTGAGCATCGTCGAGACCATATCGTCCACGCGTCCCGGCTGAAGCAGCGTCAGCAGTGGGTGCTCGGCCCGGTACGTGTCCCAGAGCGAGAAGGCCGTGTAGTTCTGGAAGCCGGGCTTGGTATGGACCTGATGATCCAGCCCTCGATAGGCGCCGTCCACATCGTTGAACAGCGAAGGCCCAATATAGGAGAGATAGAGGTTGGTGTAAAACGTGCGGCGCAAGTGCGGGTCCGGCGTCTCAATCTGCGCGCTATCCAGAGCGCGGCTCCACGCCCGCCCTGCGGCATTCCGAACGCCTTTGAAATCCCAGCCGGAGATCTCGGCTTTCAGATTTTTACGCGCGCCCTCGATGCTCGTTCCGGAGACCCCGACCTTGATCAGGATCGCCTCGCCGGCCTTCGTATGATAGTTCACCGACGCCTTCATCACGCCGCCAGACGCTTCCTTCGTTCCCGGCGGCAATGGCTCGCCGCTCTTTTGCAGATCGATCGAATCAAACGGCTTCGAGAACTGCATCACATAATAGACGATCCGAGATCCGCCCCACCCGTTCGATTTGCGAAATCCCGAGATCGTCGTGCTGTTCTCGGCGCGAATTTCACTGTCCGAGGCGTGGCTTTGGATGCCGTGGTCAAGGTCAATGGCGATGTGCGCATTGTCGGCCGCCGGGAAGGTGTAGCGATGGAAGCCGCAGCGCTCCGTCGCCGTCAGTTCGGCAGTCACCTTGGGATCTTGAAGATAGACCCGGTAGTAGCCGGGCTGCGCCGCCTCGCGGGTGTGGGAAAAGCGCGACATATAGCCGTCGCCGGGCTGGCCCGCATCAAAATGCACGGCGCCGACGGTCGGCATCACCATCACGTCTCCCAAACAGCCGCCGCCGGTTCCTGAGAGATGCGTATGGCTGAAGCCCAGGATCGTCTTGTCGCTGTAGAGATACCCCGAGCAGCCGTCCCAGGTCTCCGTCCGCGTGTCTGGACTGAGCGCTGCCATGCCGAAGGGCAGCACCGCGCCGGGAAACGTATGGCCATGTCCGTCGGTCCCGATGAATGGATCGACACTGCCGATGGGGTTAGGCGCGGCGGCGTGTATGGATAACGGGGCAAGCAGCAGGCCAAGGAAAATCCCGGCGCTGCAAAGACGAAGGGTAGTCATGAGGAGATCGCTTTCAGAGAGAATTCTTGAGGAAACTCAGGTGAACAGTTCCATTATAGAGCGCGCCAAGCGCCGCGTCAACGCATGCGATGTGATATATCGTTATGATCTTGTGACATACGCCAATTCGCTTCATGATGGATGACACTTGCCGTAATATATGGTAATGTGTGGTTGAACCTAAAGATTGCAATGTCGCACCTTCCAGCAAACGACGCCGAATAAAGCAGCATGAATAACGAATTACTGTCACAAGACACCGAAGTCTCGGATGTATTGCCGCCTCTTTTATCGATCAAGCCCCGGCGCGAGGAACAAGAGCACTACTTCCGCACGCATCCACAGACGTATGAAGTGCTATGGAATTGTGGGTTTCTGATTTTTGGAGACGCGCCTCTTTTTTCCCGGCCGCTCACGGTCTCGGAGCAGCTTGTTCGCACGCCCGATTACCGGTGCGACTGCAAGATGCGGGAAGCGGACCCGATCCGCTACTTCTGCTATACGCTCTCGGGACAGGGCGGGATCACCGACGCCAGTGGTTCCTATGTGACGAACGCCGGCGAGGCGTTTCTCGTGGAGACGAATAATCCTCTCGCCAGTTACTACTATCCGCCCAGCGCCACCGAGCCCTGGCGCTTCCTCGCATTCGCCTTTCACGGATTGCAGGCGCATGTGATGGTGCGCGCGATGCTGCAAAAGTACGGCCCGATCTATCGCATTCCAAAAGAATCGAGAATTATCCAGCGTCTGCTGTCGTTTGAAGGCCCTCGGTACACGCCGGGACAAACGCATATCCATCAGATGCAGCTCTACGAGGCCATCGAGCTGACAAACGATCTGATGATGGCGCTGACGGCGGCGCACCAGCCCGCCGATCCGGAGGACCAGTCCCAGGATCTCGTGCAGCAAGCCGTGGCGATCATCACCTCTGGCGAGGCGGCCGACCTGCGCGTCAGCGATGTCGCTCGCCAGATCGGCGTGAGCCGCGAATATCTCTCACGGTTATTTCACAGCCGACTGGGCAAGTCTCCGCGCACGTTCATCCTGGAGCAGAAGATCGAGCGCGCCTGCCTGCTGCTCCGGGAAACAAACATACCGATCAAAACGATCGCGGACCGGCT
>JAOQAA010000538.1 GCA_025963815.1 Capsulimonas sp. | reverse complement strand
TCGATTACGCCAAGGTTAACCGCGTGCACGACATGATCCTGCGCAACCTGCTCACCAGCTTCGAGTACGCGGACCTTGCCGCCTTCCACGGCATTCCCGGCCACGGACGGACCATCGCCCGCCGCTTCGCCGCCCTGCGCCGCCGCGTGGAGATGGCGCCAATCAAGCGCTCCCGGCAGGTCCCTCAGGACTACGTGACCCGCGCCACATCCGAGGCCAACTTGCGCCGCAAAGCCATCGCCCTGGCGCGCCTGGAGATCAAGCACGGTCGGGAGTACGCCGACATCGCCGAAGCCGACATCCGCATCCTTTGCGCCGGACGTATGTGCACGACCAAAGAGGCGCACGCGTGGATCTATGAGATGTACGACGTGGATCAAGAGCAGCAACGGGAGACGCGTCAGGACACCCCGAACGCCCTCAGCGCTGCGCCATCTCAGAACGCTCCACTCGACGATAACCGCGAGCTGGCTCTCGCCGCCTAGTCCATTGTCCAAACATCGTTCCGACCGGCCGGGGCGGCGAGCATCGCCCCGGCTCTTTTTCGCGGAGAACATTATGTCCGAGCCTACGAATAACATCCCGGCCGACACGCTGAAAGCCGCTGGCTAACACCGCCCGCCATTCAAGGAGAAAACGACGATGGATTACATGCAAACCCTTGGCGATTACGGTCTTCACCCGGAACAGTTCGGCTTCGCGCAGGCCCAGGACGAGCTGAACACGGTTCACGCGCATCTCACCGCGTGTTTCGACGACATCCTGAAAAAGTCCGTCCGGTCCACCATCACACTGACCCCCACGGTGAGTGCTGCCTCAATGGAAATGACGGTGAGCTACCTGCTCCGGTTTCTGAGCTTTGAGCTTCCGAAGGCGGATATCACTTGCTGGAACTACCTCGACTATATGGAGGCCGTTTCCGATCTGGAGCATCGATCCAAAGATTGGCGGCTCAGCCCCGAGGATTTGCCCCAGCGCATCCAGTACTGGGCGTGGGACCGTGACGGCATTCTGGACGACGAAACGATCCAGAACTTGAAGCTCCCGAAGAACAGCATCGACTGCGGCATGATCCACATTCCCAGTCATCACTTCCTCACGCCCTTACTCAAAACCGCCGCGCCATATGCGACGCCCGAGATGATGCGACGCATGATCACGCCAGGCGTCATCTCGATTGCGCTGGCGCGGCGAACAGCGGCGGATTACCCCGCCGCCCTCGCCGCCTCTCAGAGAGGCGATCAGGAGGCGCTGAAAGACTTTCTGACAGTCTTCACCATGTTCGTTCCTGCGGTCATTGACGACCCCGTGTTTCCGTACGCCGCCAAGTACGTCGCGGCCTCTCGGTACCTCAAAACGCACGGAGGGCGCTGACTGTGGCGCCTCCATCAACTCAGCAAGCTGCGGCCGCGTCCTTATTGGACGCGGCGCGCATGTATATCGCCTCCGGCGTGTCCGTCATCCCGATTGCCGGCGACGGGTCAAAAGCGCCTGACTGGGGCGTTCTCCCGAAAGAATACGACGAACAGTCGCAGCGCAATAAGAGTGTCTGGAAGCCGTTTCAGAGCCGCTTTGCCACGGACGAAGAGCTTGTCCGCTGGTTCGGCTCCGACGCGGTCGTCCAAGGCGATCTGGTTCGCGGGATCGGCATTGTCGGCGGCATCGTCAGCGGTCATCTGGAGATCCTCGACTTCGATCAAATCGGGGTCTATGATGAATGGCGTCAGACGTGTCTTGACCATGATGTCGGCGATCTGATCGACGCCCTGCCGCTGGTCGTCACGCCTTCGGGCGGTCGTCACCTGTACTATCGTTGCGACACGCCCGTGGGCAAGAACACGAAGCTCGCGATGGAGCCCGTCCCCGTCCCAGTGGGAACGAAGGGCGCGAAGATGATCGACGGCGTTCCCCATAAGCTGGAGGTCCGGATCGAGACGCGCGGCGAAGGCGGACAGGCCCTCGCGCCGCCAACCCCGGCCGCATGTCATCCGGACAATGCGCCGTACCTCCTCGTTCGCGGGAATCTGTTCGACATCCCCTTCATCACGGCTGAGCAGCGGCGTGCGTACCACCGCATGGCGCAGCTCTTCAATCTCTCCGTCGAACCGGCGTCCGTGGTGGGGCGCAGCGCGCCCCGGCCGAGCGCTGACGGCGGTCTGCGGCCTGGCGAAGACTACAACCAGCGCGACGACTTCGAAGCGCTCCTGGAGACGGAGGGATGGCGCAGGATAGGGCAGCACGGCGACAAGGGGCTCTGGTGTCGTCCCGGCAAGACAGGGCGGCATATCAGCGCGACGACGAACTACGCGGGAAGCGGCCTTTTCTTCCCGTTCTCCACCAGCGCCGCGCCATTCGAAGCGGAGAAGTCTTACACACCATTCGGTGTCTATGCCTTCCTAAAGCACAACGGCAATTTCAAAGATGCTGCGCGTGATTTGGGGAAGCAGGGCTTCGGGGAGCAGCGACAGCCGGCGCGCACTCCTCCGCCATCAAGAGACGCTGATCCACCAGCAGCGGCGGGAGAACCTGAACCTGCCCGGCCTCCCGCCGCGTACTTCTCGACGGACACCGCGAACGGCCGACGCTTCGTCGCACAGCACAAGGACATCGTCCGCTATGACCACTCCCTGAAGTGCTGGTACGTGTGGGACGGCATGCGCTGGGCGCTCGACGAGACGAACCGCGTCCAGGAGCTCGCCAAGATGACCGCGCGGAATATCTACCACGAGGTCGCGGATTGTCACGACGAGATCATGCGTGTCGAGCTGGCGAAGCACGCGAAGCGGTCCCTTGACCTCACACGGCTGACGGCGATGATCAAGGTCGCGTCCAGTGACGCCGAGATCGCCGTCCGTCATACCGATTGGGACCGCGACAACGATCTGTTCAACGTGGCGAACGGGACACTGAGCCTTGTCACCGGCCAGCTGACGCCGCACCGGCGCGAGGATCTCATTACCAGGCTTGCGCCGGTGTTCTTCGACCCGCTTGCCAAGTGCCCTGTCTGGGAACGCTCGATGAACATCTGGCAGCCCGAGGCGGACGTCCGATCGTTTATTCAGCGCGCCACCGGTTACACGCTGACGGGCAGTCAGGTCGAACACGCCATGTTCTATTTGTACGGCTCCGGGGGAAACGGCAAGTCGGTCTTCACCGAAATCGTGAAGCTGATCATGGGGGAGTACGGCATCAAGAGTCAGCGGGAAACCTTCATGCAGCACGCGCACGGAAAGAACAGCGGCGCGGCGTCGCCCGAGGTGATGGCGCTGATCGGAAAGCGGTTTGTCAGCGTGTCGGAAGTCCAGCAGGGCGACCGCCTCAATGAGGCGTTTATCAAGGACATCACCGCCGAGGACAGCGTGTCCGCCCGCGCGCTCTACAGCGGCGAGGTGAACTTCAAACCCGTGCTAAAGCTCTGGATGTTCGGCAATTATAAGCCGCGCATCACCGCCGACGAAAAGGGGGCGGGCGGGATCTGGCGTCGGTTCTTACTGGTTCCGTTCACGGCCGAGATCGCACCGGAAGACAAGGATAAAAACCTCTTCGACAAGCTGACGGGTGAACTCTCCGGCATTCTCAACTGGTTCCTCTCCGGCTGTCTGGAATGGAGGCGATCCGGTCTGAACGCCCCCGCCGAAGTCAAGGCCGCGACCGACGAACTACGCAAGGAACAGGACGTCATCGGCGCGTTTATCGAAGACTGCTGCTACATAGGGCCAAACGCCGTATCGACCGCCGGAGAACTCTACAAGGGATATGAAATGTGGTGCAAGGACAACGGCGAGTACCACAAATCCCAGCGTTACTTCGGCACCTCTCTTAGCCAGCGTGGTTATGAAAACACTAAAACCAACGGTGTCCGAAGGTGGCGTGGCGTCGGACTTTTGACTGACAACGAACGGAATTATCTCGAAGAGAATAGGGTCGCAAGGGTCGGATTGGACATGACTTCCCCAAAACTTTCTACTGTAATTTCTCGTGAAGAGAGTTTCTTGGAAACTCGTGTCCAATCAGACCCTTACGACCCTCCTGTCCTTCCGCTCTTTTCGAACGCTGACGACAGCAAGACCAAAGTATGGGAGAAAGTCTGATGACAAACACGATTACCGCTCCGGCATATCCGTCGCTTCTCCAGACAATTACCGCTCTGGCCCAGCGAGACATCGAAATCGGCGTCGTCGATAACGACCTCGCTGTCGCCGGGAAGACGGACAAGCTGACGACGAAGCTGCGCGAAGCGCTCGACCACCATAAGCCTGAGATCCTTCGGATCGCCGACCTGCGGACGAAATTCACGAGGATCGACGGGAAGATCACCGCCCTACGTTATCAGGAATACGTTTACGGAGCGTCTCGTCAAGAGAGCCTGGATTACGTTTGGCGGATGATCAAGTCGTTCGCGAAGCGGTGTGATATGCCGACCGGCTACCGAGATCCGTCGGACCCGTTTTCGGAAAACGCCGTGCTCTCGCTTTGGGCGGACTTTGAAGAATTGACCGCAGAGGGGAACCCTTACCCGATCCCCAGAACGGACCCCAGAATGCGCTACCTGAATGGCGTGCTGGCGCAGTGAAGCGATAACCCCATGCACGTTCCCGTGCCCCTGGAAACCCCATGTACGTGCGCCGGAGCTTGAGCAAGCTTGATCCAAGGAGACTGTGACGATGAACGCAACACCCCTGTGTAACGATAACCAACAAGAGGAGCAGCTGTGGCGGCGCTCCCTGAAAGTCGGCGACGAGATCGCCTTCGAGATCATGGACGTGCGCGAATGGTGGCAGTCCTTCCGCGTGGTCGAGCGAATAGCGCGCGGCCGCATTTACGCCGGCGGCTTCGCCTTCGACATTGAGACAGGGACCGAGCGCAGGCGCGGCAAACCCGCCTTTCGTCTCGTGATGCCCACCGATGAGGGGAAGCGCCTCCAGCGCCGCCACAACCTCATCAGCGCCATCCGGAAGGTGAAACTGGAGGACATGGACGATGACAAACTCGGCGCCATCGCGTATCTGTGCGGCGTCGCCGTGCCGAAGGCGGAAGGCGAGACGCCGCCCGCCGATCCACTGGCCTGGAGGCGTTCGCTAAAGGCGGGGGATGAGATCGCCGTCGTACATCATGACGAGGGCTACT
>JAOQAA010000520.1 GCA_025963815.1 Capsulimonas sp. | reverse complement strand
AACAGCCAGCTCGGAGGGGAGATCTACTGTGCTTCGCTGCCGTCTCGCACCAAGCGACGGCTCTCTGAAAGCTCCGTACAGTAACATTGTCCTCGTCAACGCATTTCAATTCAGTTGTGGGCAATATTATACCGGGTGAAAATGGGGATGTCAACCGTGATTTGGAAATATTTCTGAGTGATATTTCGCGCTGGTTCCCCCCCGGCGCTTCGCGCCCCCCCTCCCGCGACGGGTGGCGCGAAGCGCTGGGGTGGGTAGAGTCCCTACTTCGCTGAGGCCACCGTTGTCCCATTGTACGTCCGCAGGTGCAGGTGCGCCTTCGCGATCTTCGCGGGGTCCAACTTGCCGGAGGAGATAGTGTTGACGGTGAATGTGTTTGGGTCGCCGTCGCTGACGTATTTGTCGGCTTTGTTGCGCTCCAGCCAGTCGAGCCAGTACTTGATGGCGAATTTCTCGTTGCCGGGAATGATCCGCTGCATGCGATAGGGCTTGAAGTCCTTACTCATCGGCGAATGGACGGGGCCGGCGCCAGCCAGCAGGGCGCAGATGTTGTGGTACTTCACGCCGCCGCTTTGACCGTCGATCACGAGTTTCTGGTTTTTGGGGTAGACACCGAACGGAAGGGCGAGCGTGTTTACATTGTAATTGGGCAGCATCGCCTGGATGTTCTTGACGGCGCCCGCGAACTCAGCCATCACCTGATCGTCGGACCAGTGGCGGATGCCCGCGCGATGGTGGATGGTATGGTTGCCGATCTCATACCCTTCCTTCACCAGATATTCCATCTTGCCTTGAGCGTACTGGTCTTGATAGAAGGCGGGCGGGAGCTTGGGGTCGCCGTTGGTCAGCACGAAGAACGTGCCCTTCAGCGGCCAATCGGGATGACGCGCGTGCATATCGTCCAGGATACCGACGGCGCAGGTCGGATCGATCTTGCCATCCGGCGTGTAGTAAAACTGGCCCTTGAGCGCGTCATCGAATGTCAGGATCACGGGAGACATGCCGGCGGGGCAGTCGACGCGGCCCTGGACGTATTCGGACAGGCTCACCGGTCGGTAGTTATGGGCGTACAGCCATTCCATGTCTTTGCGGAATGCTGCGGACGAGTACTGGTATCCGGTCGCCTTGGCCGTATTGACCAGGTCGTGATACTCCAGAATCGGAACCATGCCGGCTTCGTTGGGCTGGACCTTGGTCAGATCCACCGGCAGTATGGCGGCCGTTTGCGAAGCAGGCTTAGCAACAGGAGATACTGTCGCGACCGTGCGCCTGTGGAATGGGTTTTTACATCCCGAAACCATGGGAATTCCGGCGATCAAGACCGCTGCGGCGGCGATGCGGGCGACATTGAGGCGATGGAAGCGTTGTGTGGTATCTAACATGTTTCTCACGCGTGACGAGGTGGAATACGGCGATTATACCCCAGTATCGCCTGGATAGGCGACCACATAAAAAAGCCGCGCCATGCTGGATTTAACTCCGGCATAGGACGGCTTTTTGTTTGCGCAAGGTTGTAAATTCATACAGCCCCTGGCGCAACCGGAGAGTGTCCGGTGGGTAGAATCAGTATATCACTGATTGGCATTGGCGTCAATAGGTATCTTCGCCGAGTCCAATCAAATCCGAGCGCGATCGTTGGTCGACAATATGTGGTCCGACATTGGCGTTTCATCTTGAGGCGCCGTGGCGTGACCGACAAGTCCTTGCTGGGCCTTCGCGCTTGGGATGCCGCTGGACGCCGGCGCTTCGCTGCTCGCCCCTGCTGAGGGGTGAAGCGTCACGACTTCCTTGTCCATGCCTTGGTCGGTCACCACCGACTGGGCTGTGACGGATTCGCCAGACGTCGACTGTACGAAGGCTTTCTCGGGGTTGACTGTTCCAATTTGTTGATCCGTCATGGGAATGTCCTTTCCAAAATGTTCTGCAAAAGACATTCCCATCTTACACCCACTTCTAATCCAAGCGTTAGGGAACACGAACTTCCACGTCGTGCAGTTTTTCCAAATAAAGCTGAATGCTGCCTCGACTGAACCCGCGCTTGCGCAGGCCGGAAATCCCTTCCGTTTGGATAATGACGTAGGCTCCGATCAAACGGAGCGCCGATGCGCGTCCGGAGCCGCTTCGCCCATACTTTCCGATAATTTTGTCCGTCGCCGACAAGATGTCTTCATTTTGCAGCGCGCTATTATTCTGTTCCAGAGACATTGTCCTCCTCATCCCGCTATTCGCGTGCTTGCAGTTCCATTGTTCTTATGAAAGCGTTCGTATTCGGTTTCAGTGCGAATTTACCCACTTCTCGTGCGCCGTATGCATGGCGGGAACGATTTGATGGCCGGTTGTCGGCAAATAAAGCATTTCTTTCTCCGCTGGGATCTCATTATAGACCGCGTAGATCGTCGGCGGCCGGCACGACGGGTCTCGGCCACCGGCGCTCATTTGCGTCGGGCAGGCGATATTTCCCGCATGCGACAGCGGATCAAAGTAGCGATAGGTACGAAAGACAGCTTCTCGCCGCTCCGGATGCGCCTCCGCGTACTGCTCAATGATTAGACGCTTGTCCGGTACAGAAAGTTGCGGAAACTTTTGATACCGTTCGCGATCAATCAAAGACAGCGCCCGGTCCAGGTCCGAAAGCCAGGGCATGTCGGCCAGGCAGAGCCATGCGGTTTCCCGCTTGAGGGCCGCCGCAATCAGCGCCAATCCCCCACCCTGGCTCATACCGCCAACAATCACGCGCTTCGGATCGATCTCATCCTGACGCGCCAGCACATCAAACGCGCGCAGGCAGTGCGCGACGATCGCCCGAAAAATATATGTCTTCGGGTCGTCGATCCCGTCGGCGATATAATCGCGGCCCTGTGTGCTAGGATGCACATACGGCGTGTCCGGCGGATTGCCGTGGACGTTAAGCCCCAGGGTCACGACGCCCGCGTAGAGGCTCTCGGAACCTGGCGGCGGATTGCCGTGCGAATACCCCGGCAGCCAGAGGAACCCGGGCAGCGGCGCTTCGCTGAGATCGTGGGGAACGGCAAGCCAGCCGGAGACGGTCACGCCGCCCAGCGACGCAAACTCCAGGGTCTCCAACACGTACCCTTCGGCGGTGAAGTCTGAAGGCGTCCTCATCCAGACGATCGGCGTTTCGTCGATCTCCGCCATCGTCTCGCGCCAGAAATCGTCAAAGTCCTCAGGGCGCTGGACGACAGACCGCGTCTGCTCTAATTCCGTCATGGTCTGCTGTCACCCAATGAGATCGTCTTACTCTTCGTTCCGGCCTCGGCGAGAGCGTCCGGCGTCACCCATCCCTGGCTTTCGCCGTCGCGCATCATCAGAATGGAATCGGCGCCTGTCAGCATCTCCGGGTCGTGCGTAACGACAATTACCGTGCCGCGCTCACGGTATGCCGACAAGAGGTCGATTACAAGTCGGCCGTTGGTATGGTCCAGCGACGCCGTGGGCTCATCGGCAAAGATAATATCCGGATCGTTCATCATGGCGCGGGCGACGCACACCCGCTGCTTTTCGCCGCCGGAGAGCTGCGAGGGCAGCTTATTCTGCAGGCGCGCGATCCCGAGCTGGTCGAAATATGTCTGCGCTTTGCGCCTCGCCTCATCATGAAGATCGGGAGCGCCCATCAGAACATTCTCCATGGCCGTCTGCCAAACGAGCAGATACGGCTGCTGGAATACGAAGCCAAAGCGCGTACGGCGCAGGTCGACTAGCTCCCGGTCCGGCCGGCCGGCATACGAATACTCTTTTAGTCTGACCTCCCCACCGGTCGGTCGCTTCAATCCGCTTAAAATATAAAGCAGCGAAGACTTCCCAGAACCGGACGGCCCCATGATCCCGATGAATTTTCGGTCAGGTATCTGAATAGTAACGTCGCGAAGGGCGTAAGTGTTTCGGTCTCCATCGCTATATACCAAAGAAATTTTTTCGGTCGTCAGCAAATCGGTCAACGGATCATCGCCTTTCAATAATCGTCACCGGGTCCAGGCGCGACAAACGGTAAGTAATCGTCGCCACTGCAAACAGCGTGATGCAGACAGGAATGGGCAGCGTGTATGCATACGCAAACAAATCCCCTGGGTTGATCAGCATGCCGCGCGGCTCGAAGATGCGCCCCCGCAGGACGCTCAGGATCGTGTAATTGACGATTACGCCCGCGATCCAGCCGATGGTCGTCAAAATCGCCGTTTCGGAGATCGCGTGCCAGATTAGGACGCTGCGTCGCAGGCCGATCGCCGACAAAACGGCGAACTCACTGATGCGCTGCGTAAAATAAATATTGGACAGCATCCCCGCCATCAGTGCGACGACGAAGATAACCATGCCGTTCACCATCCCCATGATCATATACATGGACGCCAGCGAGGAGCGCAGATCCTTCACGAGCGAGTTGAACGAGAACACCTGGGTCTGTACTTTGTCGAGCTGATTGAACAGCTTGTCCCCAAAGGTGATTTGCTCGGTCTGTGCGGCGCCGCGCGTCGTCACCAGAAGGGAATGCGGCACCAGCGGCAGCGCATTGTCCGTAAACTCTTTCGAAGTAAACGAGCACCATGTCGGACCGGACAAAATGCCGACCACATGAACGGGAACGGGAACGCTGACGAGCGCGCCGGTATCGGTGGGGCTCGCAAGCACGTCGCCGAGCTTGAGTTTACGGTTGCGCGCGATCCCCTCGGAAATCACCGCTTCAGGCTTGCCGGCTTCCGGCATTCGCCCGCTGGTCAGTCGGTCGTGACCGCGCGCGATCAGATAGGCGCGGTCGTCGTCGGAAACGCCGAAGCAGGCGAATGGGACCCGTCCAAAAACGGTGTTGATATTGAAGAAGAACGAGCTGTTGTCAATGACTCGCTCGGTCTCAGGATAGGCTTTGATCTGTTTCTGAACGGCGGGGTTGACATGCAGATGTCCGGAGCGTGGTATTACCGGCGTAAACACGCGTGTGTAGTTGTAGATTGTCAGGACAGTCAGGTCGATCGAGTTGACGATCGTCACCACGGAAGCGATCAAAAACACCGACAAGATGATCACGAAGCCGAGAGGCAGAGTACGGTTCAAATTCCGTCGGAAATAAGTTAGCGGCGAGAGTGGGCGTGCGATGGTGAATGGTCCTTCCCAGAACAGTCGGCACTGCCATTATACCCATCTCAAGATATTGAATTCACTGAATTCGCAGCGGACTCTATGGTCGTTTCCTAGTTGAGAAAGATCGCAGTTTTTTCACTCTGATATTTTTTGTACTGGCCTTTGACATTTCCCATAATAGTTTTTGTATCCCATGCAAGTAAAATGGCGTTGTGAGGCGGATCTTCGCCGTAAAACGGGAGCCGTCGCCCATCCCATTCATTTCCATTCTCCTCAGAATGTTCGCTCTTAGGTTAGAGAAAGGTTTGCTCATTTGAATATCGGAGTCGTTCGCGAAATTAAGAACAACGAAAACCGTGTCGCCGTCGTCCCTTCTGGTGTCGAGAGTTTGGTCCGCGCAGGCCATACCGTCACCGTGGAGGCTGGCGCGGGACTGGGCACCAGTATCCAGGACTCCGAATACACCGCCGCCGGCGGGATTTTGGTGGAGACTGCGGAAGAAGTGTGGGCGGTCGCGGATATCGTCGTGAAGGTCAAAGAGCCTCAGGCGCAGGAATGGGCTCTGTTCAAGCCCGGACAAACGCTGTTCACGTACTACCACTTCGCGGCTTCGCGCGAACTTTCCGAAGCGATGGTAAATTGCGGCGGGATTTGTGTTGCGTATGAGACGGTGGAAGACAAGCGCCGCACCCTCCCCCTGCTGACCCCAATGTCCGAGATCGCGGGCAAGATGGCGGTGCAGGAGGCGGCAAAGTACCTGGAGAAGCCGCAGGGTGGCCGGGGAATTCTGCTCGGCGGCGTGCCGGGCGTACCGGCGGCGCATGTGGTGATCCTGGGCGGCGGCGTGGTCGGCATCAACTCGGCGAAGATCGCGGCCGGCATGGGCGCGAACGTGACGATCATGGACATCGACCTGGAGCGCCTGCGCTACTTGGACGACGTACTCCCCGCGAATGTCACCACCTACTTCTCCAACCCACTGCACATCCGTGAGATCCTGCCGACCGCCGACGTCGTTATCGGCGCGGTCTTAATCAAGGGCGAAAGGGCGCCCATCTTGGTCTCCGTCGCGGACCTCCAGCGCATGAAGCCCGGCTCTGTGATTGTGGACGTCGCCGTGGATCAGGGCGGCTGTATCGAATCCATGCACCCAACCACGCACGCCGTTCCAGTCTTCACCGTCGATGACGTCATCCACTACGGCGTCGCCAATATCCCCGGCGCCGTCCCGGCATCCTCGACCTACGCCCTGACCAACGCCACCTTCCCCTACCTGCTCTCCCTGGCGAACAAGGGCGTGAAGCAGGCCTTGCGCGACGACGCCGGCCTCGCGCTCGGCCTGAGCGTGGCCGACGGCAAGATGTTCCTGCCGACCGTGGCGCAGGAGTTCGGCCTCCCGCTGGGTTCTGCGGCGGAGTGGATCGCGGCGTAAGAGACCAAGTTCCGGCCTTCGGCCGCCCCGTATGACCTACCCCGGCGCTTCGCGCCACCCCTCCCTTGAAGCAGGGAAGGGTAATTAGGATTTTGTTGTCGCAGGCGGCTTTCGTCCGAGAATCTCTTTCTAACCCTTCCCTGCTTCAAGGGAGGGGTGGCGCGAAGCGCCGGGGTGGGTCATACGGGAGGGCGCAAACGCCGGGGATAGGTCACTCCTCGTACACCGCCGAAACGACCTCAATCTTATCCGCCCGGAACTCATCCCCGTCGTATTCGCCCATCACACGGATCGTATCGGTCTTGGTCAGATCGTGCACCGAGATTCGCTTGCGGTCGCGCAGAATGGGAATACCGCTCGGCACGATGACCTTCACATCCTGGCTCCCCGCAATGTGAACCTTTAAGTCTCGAGAGTTCAGGCGATTGCTGGTCTGAGTAACGCGGCCGATCAGAAGATGATCGTCGTTCTGATTGCCGGATGTCTGCGGGTCGTCGCTTCCATTGCTGGGCAGAGCGCCGCCGATCACTCGGCCAAGGCTGAGCGCATTCGCATAGACAACGCCATCAGAGCGCAGCAGGCCGCGCACGGTCAGTCGGTCGCCGATGCTGACGCCGATATGGTTTTCGTCACCGCCCGGCACTCCGCGCAAGTCGGTCCGGTCATCGACGGCGACGGTGCGCTCGTGGTCGTTGATTCGGATGACGAGCCGGCCGTGGTCGTCATCGACCTTCACGACCGTACCGCGCATTTCAATCGGCTGCTGACGATAGGTACGAGAGCGGGAAGATGACGAAGACGGCGGTGGCGGAGTATCCGGCCTCGCCGGCGCGGGATCGACCGGGTCGATGCCACGGCCGGGCTGCGCCGGCAGGACGTTCAGCGTGCTGGCCGCAAGGATATTGTCCGAGAGCAAACGTCCATCAATGCTGACCCGCATATCCGGAACGAGGTCCCCGGTCTCGGCGTCGCGTTTGCTGCGCGGCAGACGGATCTTCGTGTCGGTCGTGTCGACGGTGTAAGAGCGCCCTTTGTCGCTGATCACAACAATGGTGTCACGCTCCGAGTCGACTTTGTCGATCCGACCGTCGACGTGAAAGTCTTCCTGCCCCTGATAGGGATAGTCGCTGTCACTTTGCGCCGCGCGGGCCGGCGTGGGCGCGGCGGCAACGGCCATTCCAAGACAGCTGAGCGCCAGCGCGGCGACGGTCCACGTTTTCCACATACGCGTTCTCCGTGTCGGTAAGTAAATCGGTTCATTCATACTTACCGGACGAGCAGAACTCAGGCATTGTTCCGCGCGGCGTCCGCTTCCGCGTTGATCGCCTTCGCGGCGGCGCTGGGATCGGGAGCGCCATAAACAGGACGACCGACCACCAGATAATCGGCGCCCAGGGCGACCGCTTCGCCGGGCGTCATCACACGCTTCTGATCGCCAACGTCCGCGCCGGCAGGACGCACGCCCGGGATCACCAGCACAAAGTCCGGACCGCATGCCTCTCGAATGGCGGCGATCTCATGCGGTGACGCCACAATGCCATCGCATCCGCTATCCTGCGCCAGCCGCGCAAGGCTCACAACATGATCCTTCAGCGAGCGCTCGACGCCCAGTTCGCCCGACAGCACTTCGGGTGCGATACTCGTCAAAATCGTGACCGCCAGCACCAGTGGCTTCTTAGCGAAGCCGCCTGCCTCCGCACCCTGCGTCGCGCCCTGCACGGCGGCCTGCATCATGGCCGAGCCACCAGAAGCATGCACATTGAACATCCAGACGCCACGCTTCGCCGCCGCACGCGACGCGCCGGCGACGGTGTTGGGAATATCATGAAACTTGCAGTCGTAGAAGATCTTGGCGTCTTTGCCAGCGGCGTCATAGATGCGCTCGAAGACATCGAACCCGGCGGCGTTGATCAGTTCAAGGCCGACTTTGAATCCGGCGACATCATCTTTGAGACGCACGGCGAGGTTCACGGCTTTATCGGCGGTGTCGGTATCGAGGGGAAGGAGAATACGGCTTGTGTTTGACATGCCCTATTGTTCGACTTCAAGGGGTGGCGTTCCTGCGAAAGTCCACAAAAAAAGCCGGGCTCGCTTTCGCAAGTCCGGCCTTTTTTCAATCGTCGTAACAAACTTAGTCGCGGCTGCGTGATCCGCCGCCGCTGACGGACAGCAGGATCTGGAGGA
>JAOQAA010000494.1 GCA_025963815.1 Capsulimonas sp. | reverse complement strand
GCCGCAATCGAAGGTCCGCTGGCCGATGGGGATAAGCTCGCCTTTGTCGCCTGCCATCCGATCCCCGTGCGCCATGGCATGACGATCGGGGAGATCGCGCGCCTGCTCCAAACCGACCGCGCTCCTGGCTGCGGCCTGACTGTCATCCCCTGTGAAGGCTGGACTCGCGACTGCTGGTGGGATGCGACCGGACTCGTCTGGACCAACCCATCTCCCAACATGCGCTCGCTGGGTCAGGCGACGCTTTATCCCGGCGTGGGGCTTTTGGAGCTGACCAACGTCTCGGTCGGCCGCGGAACGGATACGCCGTTTGAGCTGTTCGGCGCGCCCTATGTTGACCCGCGCGCCTTCGCCGCCGCCGTCAACGCCGCCGGGACGCCGGGTGTGCGCGCCACGCCCCTGTGGTTCACGCCGCGCGCGAGCGTTTTCGACGGCGAGCGCTGCGGCGGCGTGAACTTCCTCCTCACCGACCGCGCGGTCTTCGACGCCGTTCGTCTGGGATTTGCGCTCGCCACCGCGCTGAGATCGCTGTACGCCGACCACTGGGCTCCCGAGAAATTGATGACGCTTCTGGCGAACGCCGAGGCGTATCAGGGAGTTTTGGAAGCTCGTTCCTATGAAACGATTGCGGCCGGGTGGGAAGCGGATCTGCGGGAGTTCGCCGCTCGATGCGATCGTGCGCTTCTCTATCCGTGATCAAAATTACCGCTGTATTTCTACTGGAAATCGCGTAAACCGAACGGATGATGGTATAATAGCCTTGCATTCCCGTCGTTGACTTCCTGCGCCTCAAACCGGTATTCTAAAGAGACCTTTTGGGCGAAAAATTAGTCAGTAAATAAATTCAATTCGATGGGAAACTTAGCACCGTGACAAAGCTGCGCATTGGCGTGCCTAAGGGCAGCCTGCAAGAGGCGACCTTCGCCCTGTTTAAAAAAGCTGGATGGGACTTTCGTGTCAGCTCCCGTTCGTACCAGCCAGTAGTCGATGACGACGAACTGGAGCCGGTTCTGCTGCGCGCACAGGAAATCGCGCGCTATGTCGCCATGGGCGTCCTGGATGTTGGCCTGACCGGTCATGACAACGTGGTCGAAAGCGAAGCCGACGTCTATGAGGTCAGCGAGCTGATCTACTCCAAAGCGACCTCGCGGCCGTACCGCTGGGTTCTGGCCGTTCCGAACAACTCGCCGATCACCGGTCCTAAGGATCTGGAAGGCAAGCGCATCGCGACCGAGCTCGTGAACGTCACAAAGCGTTACTTAGAGAAGCACGGCGTCACCGCGCATGTCGAGTTCAGCTGGGGCGCGACCGAAGTGAAAGTCCCGGACCTGGTCGACGCGATTGTCGAGGGCACCGAGACTGGCAGCACGCTCGCCGCGCACGGCCTGAAAATCATCGACACGCTTCTAGAAAGCACGACCCGCTTGGTGGCGAACAAGGACAGCTGGCAGGACGAGTGGAAGCAGCGCAAAATCGAAAACATCGCCCTTCTGCTCCAGGGTGCGCTCGACGCCGAAACGCTGGTGGGCCTGAAGATGAACGTTTCCATGGAGAACCTGAACGCCGTCATTAACCTGCTTTCGTCGCTGCGCAAGCCGACCATCTCCCCGCTTCAGGAAGACGGCTGGGTGGCGCTGGAAACGATCATTCCCGAGAAGACCGTGCGCCATATCGTCCCCGAACTGCGCCGGAACGGCGCGCAGGGACTGGTGGAGTATCCGCTGAACAAGGTGATTTACTAGGGCGGGTAATCCCTATTCCCCCGGCGCTAAAGCGCTTTCCCCCTTTTGCCCAGAGGTAAACGGGGCGCTCATAACTATGGTCCTTGCTCGCTCGACAAGTAGCTTTTAAGAATAATTTGCGTTTGCAAATCTTATCCTCAGGGCTCCGTGACGAGTGAATGGACGGCAGTTATTAGCACCCCTTTTCCCCTGCGCAGCAGCTTGTTGGGAAAAAAGGGAAGGCGAGCCTAAGCGAGTGGGGGAATAGGGGCTAAAGCGCGGGGAATTAGGTCACTAAAATTCCCTTTCCGGATTCACCCTCGCCGCGCGAGTGACCCGTTGACGCCAACCGCGCCAATCTAAATTCGAAAAAGAGAACGTTCATGTCCAGCACCCCTAAAATCCAAATTCTTGACGACACCACCGCTAACCAGATCGCGGCGGGGGAGGTGGTCGAGCGCCCGGCGGCGGCGGTGAAGGAACTGGTGGAGAATGCGCTGGACGCCGGCGCGAAGCGGGTGCTGGTGGAGCTGGAAGAGGGCGGGAAGTATCTAATTCGCGTCACGGATGATGGATCGGGGATGTCGCAGGAGGACGCGGTGCTGTCGCTGCAGCGACATGCGACTTCCAAGATCCGTCTTGCGGAGGATTTATTCAAGATTACGACGATGGGGTTTCGGGGCGAGGCGCTTCCGAGTATTGCCTCGGTTTCGCAGATGACGATCGTGACCCGACTGGATGACGCGGAGGAGCCGGATGCGCCGGGGATCGAGCTGCGCTGCAACGGGGGAACCTTCGAAGGGGTGGTCGAAGTCGGCGCGCGAACGGGAACCAGCATCACGGTCGAGAACTTGTTCTACAATGTTCCAGCGCGCCTCAAATTCCTCAAGACGTCTCAGACAGAGACGAACCATATTGTCGAGCTGATGCAACGGTTCGCGCTGGCCTACCCGCATGTCGCGTTTCGATTGCAGCAGAACAATTCCGAGCTGTTTTCCTCAGGCGGGGGCGGTTCAATGATGGACGCCTGCGTGCAGGTCTTTGGACGAGACACAGCGCGGCATCTCGTCCCGATGGATTATGAGGCCGGGGGCGTGCGGGTGTGGGGATTTATCGCGAGTCCCGCCGCGCTGAAGAACGCCCGTTCGTGGCAGCATAGCTTTGTCAACCGCCGCTTCGTGCGCAACAAAGCGGTGACGAGGGCACTCGACGAAGGCTACAAGAGCGTCCAGACGATCCATGGCGTCAAATATCCCCCGGCGGTCATCATGATCGACATCGACCCCAGTCAGGTGGACATCAACGTCTCGCCGACCAAGACCGAGGTGCGCTTTACCCGGGAGGGCGAGATCTATTCGGCGGTCTATCACGCCGTGAAAGAAGCTTTATTGGCGGGCGGCTTGGTCCCAACGCTGATTCAAAAAGTGACGCCGGGCGGCGGTGAGGAAGCCGCGCCGGGCGAGGGGACGCGTAAGTCCTCGGGATACAATCAGCAGCCGCTCTTCCAGGTTCCATCGCGTCCGCCCGTGAACGTTCGGCGACAGGACGTCACGCAGTCGCCGTTTCATGAGGCGCTTCTGAGCAAGGCCCACGGCGAGCCCGATCCGTTCGAGGACGCCGCCGGGTACGGCTCTCGCCCGATGAATGGCGGGGCGGGCAATGGCGCGCAGTACGCCGTGCGTCCGGCTGCCGCGTCCGACCGGGTGCAGGAAGGCGCGGCGCTTCTGGATTCGCCGGAGATGCTGGAGCAGACGGAGTTTGCGCGCGAGGACGGCGACGCTCCGTCCGAAAGCCAGGTCTCCGTCCAGAGCGTGGACGGCGTTGGGAGCGCCACCGGCGGCGATTACCGGAACCACAACCTCGGCTCACTGCGCGTGCTGGCGCAGTCGCGCAATATGTACATCGTGGCGCAGACCGACCACGCCTTGGTTTTGATCGATCAGCATATTGCGCATGAGCGTGTGCTGTACGAAAAATTAATCGCTGGGGCCGAGGGCGCTGGGGCCGGCGTGCCGGTCCAGCAATTGATAATCCCGTTCACACTGGAACTCAGTAAACGCGAGTCGATGGTGGTGGAGAACCGTTTGGAGGATCTGCGCCGGGCGGGCTTTGAACTGGAGCCGTTCGGCGGCGATTCCTACTTGGTGCGCTCCGTGCCGGCGTCGGTCGCCCAAAAGCACATCAAGGCGCAGGGTGGTCCCGAACAAGTGCTGCGTGAGATCGTGGATGAACTGGTCGAGAAGACGACCTCGCGGCGCCTGATGCTGCCCGCCGAGGAAGTCCTGATCACAGCCAGCTGCAAAATGGCCGTCAAGGCGGGCGATCCTCTGACCTTCGAAGAGATGAACGCCTTAGTCGCTGATCTTTTGAAGTCCGACAACCCGTACACCTGCCCGCACGGCCGTCCGATCATCGTGGAACTGGCGAACTCTGATCTGGACCGGAAGTTCGGCCGTTAATTCCTATCGCAGGATATTGATTTCACATTATTTCGCCCGTGGATTTTGGGTCTCGCCGAACCGCAAGAAAGTTCATTCCGTTGCCCAGTGGGAAAGTGCACGACAAGATCACGCTCGTCACGGCGGCCGCCGCCGTACCGGTATGGTATCTCTATTGCCCGTCGGCGGATGTCACGCCGCTGGCGCTGACGCTGGGGGCTTATATCTTCTCCGGCCTCTGGCTGTCCGACGATCTCGACACCCAGAGCGTCGCCTACAAGCGCTGGGGCGCCCTGCGTTTTTTGTGGTGGCCCTACAAGACCCTGGTCCCGCACCGCTCCTGGGTGTCGCACGGAATCGCCGTCGGCCCCCTGATCCGCGTCGCATACTTCCTCTTCATGCTCTGGGCGACTACGCGATGCATCCTCTGGCTGCTCGTCCGCAAGGGAATCCCCGTGGACCGAAACGCCATCCTGACCGATGTCTGGTCGCATACCCTCACCTGGACGTTTGCTCATCCCACCTGGACCTTGTGGATCGTTGTCGGCCTGATCCTCGGCGGCGTCGCGCATTCGGTCGCGGACATCATCGTCAGCTTTGTGAAGAGAGTGTGGTGAACATCCGTTCCCAAGAAAACTATTCTCCCCCAGCGAAGCAAGCTTCAAGCAGATTAGGATGGCCCCTCCGCCCCAATTCTGGGGGACCTGA
>JAOQAA010000202.1 GCA_025963815.1 Capsulimonas sp. | reverse complement strand
GGAGCGGCAGGGTCACGTGCCGGAACTTCTGCCAGACCGTCGCGCCGTCGACTTCGGCGGCGTCATAGTACGATTGCGGGATGCCTTGCAGGCCCGCGAGATAGATCACCATCCCGCCGCCGATGCCCCACAAGCTCATCACAACGAGGCTGCCGAGCGCCGTCTTTTCCGAGCCGAGCCAGTTGACGTATCCCTTGGACGGATCGGTCAGGCCGAGCGCTTGCAGCACCGGGTTGAGATGCATCACGGCGGTCAAATAGTTCAGAAGGCCCGATTCAGGATTGAAGAGGCGCAGCCAGATCAGCGATGCGGCGACCGACGACGCCACCGCCGGGATATAGTACAGCGTGCGGAAGATGGCCTGCCCGCGGATTTTCGTATTCAGCAGAAGCGCCAGCGCGAGCGAGCCGGCGACGCCGAGCGGCACGGAGAAGATCGTGTAAAGTGTCGTCACTGTCATGCTTCGAAAGAAGCGTTCATCGTGCGCCATCTCGGCGAAGTTGCCCATGCCCACCCACTTCGCCGGGGCGATCATGTCCCAGGACGAAAACGCGAGCAGCAGAGACACAAGCATCGGGCCGAGGATGAACACGACCGCGCCGATCAGCCACGGCGAGATAAAGGCGTAGCCCGCCTTCGCCTCGGCGCTGGAGCCGATCTTGCGGCCCAGCTTCAGATCCTTGCGCGCGCCCTGCCATACCCACGCCACGATCAGCAGGGTGATGAGGAGCATGCCGCCCAGGCCTGCGCCCCAGTTGAGATTGGGGTGATGGGGCGGGTTATTGATCTCGTCCAGCTTCGCCTGTGCTGGGCCCATGAATTGATCCACCGCCTGCTGCGCCGTGAGCGTGCCGTTCCAGACCAATTCGAGCTTGGGGTTGATGATCGAGTTGATTTCGCTCCAGTTCGGGTTCAGGGGGCCGAAGTGGACATAGGGGACTTCCTCAATCGTGAGCTTGCGGTTCTTGGGGCGCGCATTGTCCAGCCAGGCCGGAGAGTTGGCGAGCGTGGCGATCGCGGGCTGCGCGAGACCAGCCTGCGCCAATCCCGTCAGGCCCTTGACGCCGGCCAGGTACTTGACCAGCTCCCATGCTTCCTGCTTATGCTCGCCGCCTGTGGTGAGCCCATAACCGGACCATCCCGTCATCACGCCGTGCTTTCTGGTGGGGCCGGCGGGGAAGGCGGCGATGTCCCAGTCGAAATTCTTAATCTCGTCGCGGAAACGGGGTACTTCCCAGACGCCCGTGCAGTACATGGCGATGCGGCCCTGGGTGAACAGTTCGTGCGGTCCGACCGCCGACGACTGCAGTTCAATGGTGGAGGGAGATATGTTGTATTTCTGGATCATGTCCACGGTCAGCTGTATGGCGTTGACCACCAGCGGATCGTTGTACAGCAGTTTCTTCGGCGCATGATAGTTGTCGATGAACTCGCCGCCGGACGAATACACGAAATTGCTCATGGTCTGCGTCGACCATCCACCCGCGAAGCCGTAGACGGAGCCGGACTTGTCGTGCCGGGTCAGCTTCTGCGCGACCGTCAGGAAATCCTTGGCGCCGCGCTCAGGATGCGGCTTGTAATCCCAGCTCCATGTGCCGTCGGGGTAGGGCAGGTGCGCTTTGTCGAACAGCGACTTGTTGTAATAGATCAGGCCCATCGGCGCGATATCGCGCGGCAGGGCGTAGAGCTTGCCGTTGTTCTGGAAAGCGTCCACCATCTGCGGGTAATAGTCCGAGAGGTGGACGGAAGGATCGCCCTGAAGGAAGGGAGTCAGATCCGCCAAAATGCCGCGGCCCGCAAGGGCGGAGTAGTTGTCGCCGCAGAAGAGGACATCGGGCGCCAGGCCCGCCGCCTGCTCCATGATGAGCTTCTGCACGTATTCGTCGCCTGCGGGCTGGCGCTCGGCGCGGACGGTGACGCCGGGGTGGTCGCGCTCAAAGGCTTCCACGGTTTTATTGATAATGGCGATTTCTTTGAAATCTCCCCAGAAGCGAAACCGCAGCACCGTTTTCTGAGGTTCGGCGTGGGTGAGCACGCCCGGGATGAACAGCAATAGAAGCAAAGCGATCCGAAGAACGCGTTTGATGGACATGAATGTTTCCTTCGCCCCGAAGTTTTGGGCTTCGGGACGCTTTCGACAGGTATTTCTTAGGCTGGCGCGTGATCCGCCAGCGTGCGTATGACCAGTTTCTCCGCCAAATCCGCGCCGCCGCACGGACAGTTCGAGGTAATCACGACTGTCTTCGCTTCTCCCGGCAATAAGTGGAAGAAGTTATCCGACGCCGCGAGCGGCGTATCGTCGCCATGTCGCAGCCATACATACGGGGCGAACGTTTCGCTGGCGAGCGTGACAGCAATTTCGTTCTCCCCAGTTCGTTCGTGGCGCACGTGGATCGTGGGCGCCTCCAGTTCCAGCTCCTTCGGCTCAGCCAGCAGGAGAATACTCTCGGCGGCCGGCGATCCGTCGGCGGGCGTGAAACGCGCGTGCAGCAGCGAGGATCGCTCTCTGCCCTGCGCGGCATCCAGGCCCATCGTCCGCACGATGGCGGCTGCGTTGGCCGGCGCCTTCGCCCTGGCTTCTTCCTGGCTCCAGATCGTTCCGTCGAATCCGAGCAGCGTGATCGTCAGCATCCCCGGGATCGGCGCCGATCGGTCGTTGACCAGATGCGCTTCTACGTGGTCGCCCCTACGATAAAGCGAGAGCAGCAGCGGCGCGTAAAATCGCTTGGCGGCATAGAGCGCCGCCTTCGGCTCGCCGGCGCTGTCGATCATCGACCAGGAATGCGCGGGCCAGCAGTCGTTGAGC
>JAOQAA010000437.1 GCA_025963815.1 Capsulimonas sp. | reverse complement strand
TATTGATCTCATGGGCGATGCCCGCCGCCAATTGACCGATGGACTCCAATTTCTGGGACTGCGCCAGCTGGGTCTCTAAAATCTGCTGTTCGGTGATATCTGTTCCCAGGATCAGCAGCCCATCATGCGATCCGCCTCCCGGAAACTGGATCGGCGTAATTCGGAGTTGAAGGACGCCTTCACTTCCATCGACACGCTTGAAGTGGACATGTTCGAGAGAGCATGTCTCGCCAATCTCCCGGCACTTGCCCACCGCTTCCGCGATCTGCTCCCAGCGCCACGATACGCCGCAGCGCTCCAGCGGCTCCCCCAAGGCATCTGCGGAGACGATCCCAAAGGTACTGCAAGCCGTGGCGTTCCACGTGGTGACAACGCCATCGGAATCCACCCCAATCAGAAGTGACGGGATGGATGCAAAGATCACTTCCGTTTCGGCGGTGATGCGCTGAAGCTCTTCCTCGGCAAGCAGCCTCTCGGCGATCTGCTGCTGAAGCTCTCGATTGGTCTGCGCGCTTTCGTCGGCGCGGTGGCGGTTCGCCATAGTCAGCGCGACCAGCCACGCCAGCAGAAGGGACACTCCGGCTCCGGCGGCAAACGCCAGCGACGCATAGCTGCTCGTCACCGCGTCGGCCCTGCTCGCGCTCGGCCAGAGACGCGTCCGCAGGATCTGGCCGCCGTACGGAGCCGTCGCCTCCTGCATCCACGCCGACTGAGCACGGGTCGGCGCGCGCTCCCCACGATGAAAAATCTCCTCATTTCCGGCGTACACGGCAAGATCACAGCCAGGCGCCAGATGCTGAGAGACGGTCTGGACCTCAAGATTGGTGTCGAAGCAGGCGACAAAGTACCCTTCGAACCGTCTCTGATGCGACAGCGGCAGAACCACTTGCAGCGACGGGTGATCGGGCCCATGCTCGCGACAAGGCAGGACGATCGGCGTTCCTACCTTCGTCGCCGTCAAGAGGTCGCTCCGCTCCGACGTTGTCAAATGGGAAAAGAGAACCCGCCCTGGCGTTCGAGTAGGGTCGCTGCCAGGTGACTGCTCTAAGGATTGCCGTACCCGCGCATCGCGATCCGTCAGCACAATCGAGCGGCACTCGGGATAGTTGTTTTCATACAGTCGCGCGTCGAACTGCCACTCGGCGGACGTCGGTTCACCCCATTGCTCCCAGCGCGCCGCAAATGCGGAAAAATTCCGCAAACGCGCCTGAAGCCGAGTTGCAATCTCACGCTGCACACTAACAACCGTGCGCTGGTTGTCATCCGCGAACCGGATACGGTTTTGATGCGCGACGACCAGCCAGAGGCCCGCCGCGACCGCCCCGGACGCCAAGAAGACCAGGCAGGGCAGCCCTCGCCAGTATTTGCGCGTCACGCCGTCAGGCGCGATCAAATTTCCAAAGTGTATCCGCCGCATGAGACCGCCTGTCGGCCGCTCTCTCCCAAAACACCAGGGAAAGACAGCGTCAAAATTTCGAATTACGGTCTATTATCGGCAGATGTGCGAGGGAATTGGAGCGCGAAAAGAGAGGGGCGGTGAGCTAATAAAAAACCGCCGGGATATTTTATCCCGGCGGAGGTCTCTTGTGATGATTAGGAAGTTACTTGTCGATACTTTCTTCCGCGTTCTCGCCGTTATCGACGATATCGCCGTCCTTGAACAGAATGCCTTGCAGGGTCTCGCGCCATTGCGGCTTGCGGCGGAGCAAAAACTCAAGGTCCATTCCGAAGTGCTTGAACTCTTCCAGCTGCGCATTTTGCATGATGGCGGCGGCGTCTTTGTCTTTCTCCACGGAAATCCTCTGCTCGTACCAGTTGATCGCTTCCGCTTCTTCCCCAAGCGATGCGATCATACGCGCGAACGTGCGTACTTCGTCCGACAATTCATTGGCCGGTTCATGATATTGGTCAAAACCCATGGGCGATCCTCCATCCGTCGATAGGATCATATACCCACGATTGAGGTCAAACGCGCACACGCAAGCGGCCAGGGCTTTCCCCCGTCACCGCCTTGACACGCCGGCTGAGATGGCTCGCCGAATGGTAACCGCACAGACTGGCAATCGAATCCAGGGTGAGCGTCGTATGGTGCAGCTGCGCGAGGGCGCGCCGAAGACGGATTTCCGCCAGACGGTCCATGGGCGTCAGCCCGCGCATGCGTGCGAAGTGCGCATGAAGGGAGGACGGCGATGCGCCGATCCGACGCGCGATCTCCCCCACCGTCAGCTTCTCCCGATAATTCATCTCCATGATCTGCTCCGCCGCCGCCACGATCGCTTCGCCCGAAGACGCCGTCTCATGATTTTCACGCGACAGCAGCAGATTCATCTGGTCGTAGAGCAAGCACAGCATCTGCTCGCGATCGGAGTTGCGTGCTCCCCATTCCTGGAGCACCGTCTGACAGACCCGCTCCAGACTCTTATGCTCATCGTCGTAACACAGTCGAGGCCAGGATGCGGCCGTATCGGAATCGACCCACAGATAATAGGTAAGATAGGCGGTGATCGCAAAGTCCGCATGCCGTATGCGCGGCGGATGAATAATCACCATGCCAGGATGCATCGCGAAACGCTCCGTTCCCTGCTGACAGATAATATGTCCGCTGCGCAGATACATGACCTCCCAAAACTGATCCTCATGAAACGGGTGATCCTGCCCCTCTCCGGCAATATGGACTCCGGCATTTCGAAAAAGGATTGGAGCCTGGTGCAATAAATTTCCATTTGCGTGCATTGCGTATAGTAGCACGGACTAGTAGAATTATCAAGTCTTATTTTGCAAGTCATTTGGCATAGGAGAAGTATGATGAAAACGTTTAACCTTCGGAATCGACGCGGCTTTACTCTGATTGAGCTCCTCGTTGTCATCGCTATCATTGCGATACTCGCAGCCATTCTCTTCCCCGTCTTTGCTCAGGCGCGAGAGAAGGCCCGCCAGACCAGCTGTTCCTCCAATATGAAGCAGCTTGGCATTGGGTTCATGCAATACATTCAGGACAACGACGAACTGTGGCCAAGCGGCGTGAACGCTTTCGCCGGCGTGGATGCATGGGCGAATCCCGGTTATAGCACACCCGCTGGCGCGCCGGCAACCTGGGATGTCGTGATACAGCCTTACGTGAAAAGCACCGCCGTACTCGGATGCCCGAACGATGCGCTCCCACCCGTCGCCACGCTGCCGGGCGTCGGGGGAAATGTCAAACGCTCCTATTCCGTCGCGACGCATCTCATTGATTACCAGCAAAGCAGCGTCGGGGCTTCGCTTGCCTCAGTTCCCTCCCCCAGTAAGACGATCGAACTCGTGGAGCGCGGCTGGTGTGCGTTCGGGGGATCTCATATCTATCAAAACTGGGGATATTGTTCGGATGTGCAATCACTCGATACCGTCGGCTTCGCCGCTGGATGGCCCCACTTCGACCATCTTGCGAATTTCCTCTATGCGGACGGACACGTCAAAGCGGCGCTCTGGGATCAATCAAAGAGTACTTCGCCCACGAAGCAATTCCCAAGCGCGACCTTCCCCGGCTACGAATATTCCGCCAACGGATCCCCGCAGCTGGGCGCCGGCCGCAAGTTCCCTGACTAGGAGCGGCGTGCGTCTCCGCCATCTTCCACCTCCGGCCGCAACGCGGCCGGAGGTTTCTTGTCCATTGAAGAGTTAGTCACAAACCATGAAATTACGACCGATCTTATCCGCCGCCATCTGCGCGGCGGCCGTCACGCTTCTGGCTGCTTCCACGCACGCGAATACCGTCTGGTTATTGTCCCTGGATCTAGCCAAGGCATCGCAGGGATATGGCGCCCCACAGGCGGATAAGACGGTGGACAGCAAGCCCATCACACTCGCCGGGCAGGTCTTCGACCATGGCTTTGGAACACATGCGCCCGGACTGCTGGCGGTGGATGTGAAGGGGGCCACGAAATTCACGGCGAGCGTGGGCGTGGACGATGAGATCGCGAACGATATCGGAAGCGTGGAGTTTCAGGTGCTTGGCGACGGGCGTAAGATCCTGTGGCGCAGCGGCGTTCGCCGCAAAGGTCAGCCGCCCGTCAAGGCTGATGTCGATATTGCGGATCAAAAGCAGATTGTCCTGCGCGTCACCACCGGCGGCGACGCGTTCAACTACGATCACGCCGACTGGGCCGACGCGCAGTTTACGTTTCAGGGAACGGCGCCCAAAACAGCGTCCATCACAACGACCAATCCCGTGATTTCCATGGACCGCGCAGTGGGGGCGCCGGTGATCCGTCCGCCGTTCGTCCTCGGGACAAAGCCCGGAGCGCCACTGGTCTGGACGATCGCAACAACGGGACGACGGCCTCTCTCCTACTCCGCGACGGGCCTTCCAAAGGGACTTTCACTCAATGCAGTGACGGGAACAGTGACAGGATCGATCGCCAAAGCCAGCGATTACAAAGTGCGCGTGCGCGCCTCGAACGCCGAGGGGCGCGATGAGGAGACCATCCGGATCATCGCCGGAAAATCGCTTGCGCTGACGCCGCCCATGGGATGGAACAGTTACGATTGTTTCGGCCAGAGCGTCACCGAGGCCGAGGTCCTGGCGAACGCAGACTATCTGGCGAAGGAAATGCAGCCGTTCGGCTGGGAATACGTCGTGGTGGATTACCGGTGGTACGAACCGGACGCCGCCAAGCAGCCGCTGAATGGGCATGAAGGCGAATCGCTCGATATGGACGCTTTCGGCCGTCTGATCCCGAACGCCGCGCGGTTTCCATCAGCCTCCAACGGCGCCGGGTTTAAGGCGCTGGGAGATAAGATCCATGCGATGGGCTT
>JAOQAA010000432.1 GCA_025963815.1 Capsulimonas sp. | reverse complement strand
GCCCGCCACCACGCCGATCTCGTTCCCGGTCACGGCGGCGCCAGTGTTCACCGGCATGATCCCGTCGACAACCACTGCCGGACATGCGGACTTCACCTTGACCGCCATCGGGACGAGCTTCGTCGTGGGCGCCCAGATCACCTGGAACGGGACGCCGCTGACGACGACCTACGTGTCGCCGACAAACCTCACGGCGACCATCCCCGCCGCACTGGTCACGAGCGCGGGAACGGCGACTCTCAAAGTCATCAATCCCGGCGTGGCGCCGACTGGACCGCGCACGTTTACCATCACGCCGTAATCTAATCCTCACATCACGCCCTCCTCGTTCATGACTGAACGAGGAGGGTATTTTCTTTTCTGCGAAGCTTATGAATAAATTCCCATCTCAGACAATTCGCCTATGGATAATCCAGCCCTGGGAAGTATGGGAAGCTCTGCAAGCACAAAAGACGCTTCTGGAGTCGGAGCGTGTCACTGAGTTCCAAGGAATGCGGCGCCCATGAAGTACGCGTTCACTCTCGCGCTTATCGGCATCGCTCAGCTGTACTTCGCGCGCGAAGCGGGGCCGTGGGGATGGCTGTTGGCGTGGTCCGGACTGAGCTGGATTTTAGCGGGCGCCGCTTACCAGCCCATTGGGCCGCGTGTCTTCGGAAAGCGTGTGGATGGGACAATGGCGGGCGTGAACGTCGCGCTGCTGTTGCCGTATCTCGCTGTCACCTGGGGTTTGTGGGAGATCCAAAAGCGACTCAGCCGCGAGGAACGCAGTCATGAAATCGTGAAAGGACTTTGGCTTGGCCGGCGCTGCTCCGAGAGTGAACTGCCGCCAGGGACCATGCTCGTCGCCGACCTGACGGCGGAGTTTGGAGAGCCTCGGGGAGTGCGGACAGGACGCGGGTATATCTGCCTGCCCACGATGGACGCCGCCGCGCCCTCCCTGCCGGAGTTTGAACGAATGGTGTCGGCAATCACCGCATGCCCCGGCGCCGTTTACGTTCACTGCGCACTGGGACATGGACGCTCGGCAACCGTTATGGCTGCCGTATTGATGGCGCAAGGGCGCGTGGCGGCGGTCGAAGAGGCGATTGGGATCGTCAAAGCGGCGCGTCCGGGCATTGAGATCAATTCCGTTCAGCGTGGTTTACTGAACCGATGGGCAGGCTCCACACAGTCTGAAACCCTGGAATCTTGACGGCCTATTTCACCTCATCATCAGTCCGTTCATCTCGGGATAGGTCATCGATCCTGGTCCCGCCATACGATAAATACCGTCTTCTCTCAAATGTTCGCCCATACGTCGCGCCGTCGTCATAGCCGCCAAATATAACCCCGGTCCAGTACTGACGCGGCCGACGCCGAGCGTCTTCAACTCGGATACGCTCGGCATTCCCGGCAGCAGCAGGATGTTGAGCGGACCATTCACCGCCTGGACCAACGCGGAGATCGTCGGCATATCCATGACGAAGGGCGCGAAGAGACAGTCGGCGCCGGCGTCTTGATACGCGTTCAAACGGCGCACGGCTTCGGCGAATTGTTGGTCCGAGGCGAGGGTTCCGGGATGAAAGGCGTCTGTCCGGGCATTGATGACGAGCGGGACACCCTCGGAATCGCCAAGGGCGCGCAGCGCGGCGATCTTTTCCACTTGGAGACGCATGTCCATCAGAGCTCCGTTCTCATCGGAGTCCTCCAGGTTGACGCCCACCGCGCCGGCGGCGAGCACGCCCCGCCCCGTTTCGACGACTTCGGCGACAGTATCGCCGTACCCCGCTTCGATATCGACCGTCACCGGAATTTGCACCGAGGCGACGATTCGGCGCGTCAGATAGAGCATCTCGTCACGAGGCGCTCCCTGATGGTCGGGATAACCCAGCGCCCAAGACATGCTGGCGCTCGCAGTCGCGATGACAGGAAAGCCCGCTTCCTCAACCACTCGGGCGCTGGCGCAGTCCCAGACGTTTGGCAATATTAATACCTCTGGCCCCTGGTGAAGGTCATGCAGCAGGAGCGCCTTGTCTCGTTGTGTTTTCAATCGGCTCTCTCTTTCATTGTTGGGATGGCGCCGACGCCGACCATCAGCCGGTTCCAGGAATTGATGACCGTAATCGTCGTCAGCAGCCCCACATATTGGCGCTCCGTAAATTGGGCGCGCACTCGCTCATAAAGAATATCGGGCACGCCGCCCTCGCCAATTCGTGTTACGGCCTCGGTCAGCTCCAGCGCAACGCGCTCGGCTTCGTGGAAGCACGGCGCCTCGCGCCATACGGCGATCAGATGCAGGCGGTCGTCGGTCACCCCATGCCGGCGCGCTTCCCGCACATGCATATCCAAACAAAAAGCGCAGCCGTTGATCTGTGAGGCGCGTACTTTGAGCAGCTCACGCAGGCCGGCGTCCAATTCAAACTCGTCCAGCGTCTTGCCGAACGCCCGCATCGTGGCGTAAACCTCGGGCGCGACATCTGGCAGGCTCATGCGCGGGGTATGTGTTTGATCGGTCATTGTTCACTCCTCTTTCGTCTGGGGAATTATGAATGAGATTGTACCGTTCAAAATGGATTGACAACAGCCCCATTTATCTTCAAAATGACGATACCACTTTGAAGGGAGCTTAACACTTGCCGAAACGCGCCGCCGGAGCGATCTTGACGGGTTTGAGCCTGGACCGTACGCAGGGCACGCCTCTGCACCGCCAGCTTTATGACGGTCTGCGGGATGCGATCCTCTCCCAGCGTCTCATGCCCGGCGAGCGGCTTCCGTCCACGCGCACGCTAGCGGAGGAGCTCGGCGTATCGCGCCGTACGGTCGTCGATGCGTTTTTACAGCTCTACGCGGAAGGGTATCTCGATGGACGCATCGGCGCGGGAACCTATGTCGCCCAGACACTTCCCGACGATTTTTTGATCGCCGCGACTCCCTCCCCGCCGCTGTTCGCCGCGTCCTCAGCGAGTCCGCAGTTGTCCCAGCGTTTTCTCGCCCAGCGCGCCCATACGGATCCTGTGCTGGCGCAGTTCCAAACGGACAAGGAACAGGGACGCGCGTTTCTGCTGGGAACACCGGCGCTGGACGAATTTCCCAACGATCTCTGGGGCAAAATCGCGACGCGCATCGGACGTGGGACAGCGGCTCACGCCAATTCCTATCAGCACGCGGCCGGACATCTGCCCTTGCGCGAAGCAGTGGCGTCTTACCTTGGCGCCGCGCGCGGCGTGCGCTGCCGCGCGGAGCAAGTATTGATTGTCGCCGGAGCGCAGCAGGCGATTTCGCTGATTGCGCATGTCCTGATCGATCCGGGAGACTCGGTGTGGATGGAGGAGCCGGGTTACTTCGGCGCGAAGGGCGCCTTGCTGGGAGCGGGAGCGCTCCTGGTCCCGGTTCCCGTGGATGGTGAGGGGCTGGACTCAGCTCAAGGAAGACGGCTTGCCCCCAATGCGCGGCTGGCTTTCGTGACACCGTCGCACCAGATGCCGCTCGGCGTCACCATGAGCCTTCCGCGCCGTCTCGCCCTGCTGGAATGGGCGCGCGACTCCAACGCCTGGATCATTGAAGACGACTATGACAGCGAGTACCGATACGCAAGCCGTCCACTCGCCGCCCTGCAAAGCCTGGATACTCATGAACGCGTAATCTATACTGGCACCTTCAGCAAGGTGCTCTTCCCCTCACTGCGTCTCGGCTACATCGTCGCGCCCTCCGCCCTCGTCGATTCCCTCACCGCCGCCCGGCGTCTCATGGACTCGCATTCACCTCTGCGCGATCAGCTCATTCTCACCGAGTTCATGCGCGAAGGCCACTTCGAGCGCCACATCCGGCGCATGCGCGCTCTTTATCAAGAACGCCAATCCATGCTCCTAGAGGCCGCGCGACGCGAACTCGCGGGGGTTCTCGACATAGCGCCCGCAGACGGCGGCATGCACCTCGTCGGCTACCTGCCGCTCGGGACAGATGACCGGCAAGCGGCTCTTGAAGCCAAGCGCCAAGGAGTGCGAGCGCAGGCGCTCTCGTATAATTACCTGGAAGCTCCTGAAAGATCGGGGTTAGTTTTGGGTTACGCGGCGGCTTCGCCGGCGGAGATTATCGAGGGAGTTCGGGGATTGGCGACGGCGTTACGCCGCATCTAAAACGTCTCTCAGAAACTCAGAGATCGTAGAATTCTGGCGCCCGGCCGTCCGGTCCGGATTCGCGCAGCCAGCGCTCCCAAACGACTACTCCAACTGCTTCGCATAATCGAATGCGTACTTGCACCAATTGTCGAAACTAGCAAGCTGTTTGAAACAAATCCAATCCAAGCCATTCTCAACATAAAGCCGAGTATCCAGCACCGAATCAGGCGGCTGCATATAAGGCGCAAGGCGAAGTGTGATGTGTCCGATCCCACCGGCAACGCCAAAAATCACACCGCCCTGCGTCACAAGAATCGCATATCCGTACGCCGCCGAAAAGCACTGTTCTGGAAGGATTCGTGAGATCTTCAGAAGGCGATCGTACAACTCGGGATGCGTATGCAGTTCGTAATCATCGAATTCCCGAAAAATGTCTTCCGGGTTAGTCGGCAGAGGCGCAGAAAGCGCCTCCAGTACGGCGAGCACTTCCGCGTTCGCGAGATGCGGGAAACGCTGTTTGGGGTCGCCGGGATAGAATGACATTGCTTTGGGCCTTTGTTTCGTCTATTCGTCAAAAAGCCGCAACTGCAACGCCTCGGACTCCAATTTATTGAACAAAGCGTTCGCGCGCTCCTCCGTGACCGAATAATCAGGATCGTGACATTCTCTGAGTACGAGTAGGGTCAGTTGCTTCATTTGCCCCCAGACTGCATAGACTTCCGGCGTGAGTTCTGTTGGCAATGGCATAATTTCTTTATCTTTCTTAATAAGGAACGCGCGGTTTAATAAGAACGAGCAGTTGTTGTCAAGATACCCTGCGAAGGCAAAGAATTCGCTCGGGCTCTTGAATACTGTACTGTCTAGACGGTATACTATCTTCATGTACGCAAACAGCAAAAAGGCGATGCTACTTCAGGCGGCGGCGCGGATCGTGCGGCGGGATGGGGTATCCAAGCTGACGCAGGATGCGCTGGCGGAGGAGGCCGGGGTGAGCAAGGGCGGAGTGCTCTATCACTTTCCGAGCAAGTACGCGCTGATTGCGGCGCTGGCTGAGATGCGTATCGCGCAATTTGAAGAAAATATTGGGACGCTGACAGCACAAGACAATCAAGAAGCGGGGCGATGGACGCGAGGTTATGTGCGGGCGTCCGCCAAACCACAGGAGGAAGGGGATCCTTCGGTGGGGCTGCTCGCGGCGGCCGCAAGCGATCCGGCGGTCATGGGAAAAATAAGAGAGCGTTTTGCGGAGTGGCAGGCGCGGACGGAGTCGGATGGCGTTGACGACGCGACGGCGACGCTGCTGCGCTTGGCGGCGGACGGCTTATGGCTGACGGAGATGCTTGGGCTTGCGCCTCCGGCCGGGAAGCTGCGGGAGCGCGTGGTGGCCCGGATGCTGGAACTCTCGCAGGACAGTGAAGGAGTATAATACTCATATGACACGCATTAAAATCTGCGGTATTACGAACCGCGACGACATGGAGGCGGCGGCGGCTTATGGAGCGGACGCGCTGGGGTTCATCGCCGTCCCCAACTCACCGCGCTTTGTATCGCCGGAGCGCTTCGATGAGATCGCCACCCAGCCGCCTTTGTTTGTGAAACGCGTGGTGGTCGTAATGCGTCCCGAAGACGCCAATGACTATCCCGCCGATTACATCCAGTATTACCATGAGACCACGGACAAAGGTCAGTCCCGACGCAATACGCATTGGCGCATCAAGTGCTTTCGGATGAAGGACGCCTCGACGCTGGACGAAATCCGAGCGTTCTCCGATCCCGTTTCAGCATTGCTGCTGGACACCTATCACAAAGATAAACTCGGCGGCGCGGGCGAGACGTTCAACTGGGACCTTGCTGTGGAAACGAAGCGATTGAGCGGCAAGCCCATTCTCTTGGC
>JAOQAA010000399.1 GCA_025963815.1 Capsulimonas sp. | reverse complement strand
TCCTCCCCCAGGATTGGGGGGCAGGGGGGCCGAATCCAGGCAAGCGGCGTTTGAACGCGGGTGGCGAGCGGGTACGAACCGGACAGACTCTCATTCCGAGTTTCTTTGGAATGGAGACCGAACTTTGACCTACGAAGGAGCGTGCAATGGATTCCCTGGCGATCACCAAGGCGATTGAAGATCAAGAATGGCTCGGTCCGGTGGCGGACGGTCTGCAAAAGGGCGTTGGGGCCGCTTATGAAGCGGGCGGCGACGCAGGACGCAAGGTCGAGGACGCTCTGCACGGCGTCTGGCTGGGGCATCCGCTGCATGCGGTCCTGACCGACATTCCCCTCGGCGCCTGGTCCGTGGCGGCGGCGCTGGACGTGATGGAGGCGGCGGGCAACGAAAAGGTCGCGGCGGGCGCGGACGCCGCGGTCGGCATCGGCCTGCTCGGCGCGCTCGGCTCGGCGGTGACGGGACTGACCGACTGGTATCGATTGGACGGCAAAGCCACCAAGCGGGTCGGCGGCGCGCACGCCCTCATCAATATTACGGCCACGGCGCTGTACGGAGTCTCGTACGGCTTGCGCAAGACCGGCCACAGGGGCGCGGGCCGCGTGTTCGGCTTCCTCGGCATGGGCGTGGTCAGCGCGGGCGCGTTCCTCGGCGGCATGCTGGTCTACGATCAGAAGATTGGCGTGGACCACTCCGACCGCGAGAAGTTAGAGGAAGACGCGGGTGACTTTGTCGACGTCCTCGCCTGGGACGACCTGCCCGACGGCAAGCCCACCCGCGTCGAAGTCAACGGCCACGCCGTCGTCCTCGTGCGCGACAGTGATAACGTACACGCCCTCGCAGACTCCTGCGCGCACCTTGGCGGCCCTCTCTCCGAAGGCAAGCTCTGCGACGGCGGCATCGTCTGCCCCTGGCACGAATCCCGCTTCGCCCTCACCGACGGCCGCGTGCTCGACGGTCCCAGTACGTTCAAGCAGCCGCATTACGAGACGAAGGTGGAGAACCGACGCATCCTCGTGAAGTACGGGGATACGGTGATGGAGGGTTAGTTCGGCGCCCGATTAGGCCGGCGAAGAGAGAATGCCGGGCAAATTTTGTTCGGTCATAAAAAACAGGGCGGGCGCAATGATCGCGCCCGCCCTGCCCTATTTTCAGTATTCAGTTGTCAGAGCTCGTCAAACGAGCTTAGGCGTTGAAGGAGCCGCCGTACTGGCTCAGGATCTGGCGAACCTGCGCCGAGTCCGCGCCGCTCGTGGTGTCCACGGCGACAAGCACGTGACCACGCTCGACCGCGCCGCCGTAGTAGCGGGCTTCGGATTCGTCATAACCCGCTTTGGCAAATGCGCCGGCAACCGCACCGGAGGTTCCGCCGACGATGGCGCCGGAGGCGACAGCAGCGCCGGTCACGCCTAGGGCATGTGTCAGGAAGCCGGCTGTGATGAACGGGCCGACGCCCGGGATGGCGAGTGCGGCGAGGCCGAAGAGAGCGCCGACGCCGGCGCCGGCCGCGAGGCCCTTGCCGACACGATCGCCGTCGCCGTCATTCGCGGCGACCGCTGCCGAGCCGTCGCCCGTGCTGACTGTATGACCATCGTGCTGCGCGACGATGGCGAGGTTCGAATCACTGACGCCGGCTTGGCGAAGCGCGCTCACGGCCTGCTCGGCCTGGGCGCGATCTGCGAAAACGGCGGTCACGCGATTGGTGGTTGTCGGTAATGTGGTAGTCATGGTCGTCCTAACCTTCTGCACTGAAGTGCGCTCGTAATTTAACTTTAGGGCGCGGTTTGCTGTCCCGCGCACAGCCTTTTTACCCAGCGACTTCCGACGGACAAACCGAGCAAGCAGGAGTATTTAAATATAAGCAATTTTTAATAATTCATGTTACGCCAACAGGATGCCGGCGGTTAAAAACCGCGCCTGCAAGTGCGCGGAAGTCCCCCTGCGGGGACTACATAATCCGAAACGTCATGGTCTAATGTAGGGCTAAATATTATACGATATCGTTTTTGATTATGTAACCCACGCAGGTGGGTTTCCGCGCACTTGCAGGCGCGGTTTTTAACCGCCGGCTATCTGACTTCCTCCATCTCCGTTTCCTTAACCGCACCCTCTTTCTCCAGCAGCGCATACAGCGCCGGCAGAACCACCAGTGTCAGCAGGGTGCTCGACACAATTCCCCCAATCACCACTGTGGCGAGGGGGCGCTGGACTTCGGCGCCCATACCGGTGGAGATCGCCATGGGGACGAAGCCGAGGCTGGCCACCAGAGCGGTCATGAGGACGGGACGGAGGCGGGTTTGCGCGCCTTCCTGGACGGCTTCGGGGAGATCGCGGCCATCGGTGCGGAGCTTGTTGATGGCGGAGACCAGGACGAGGCCGTTGAGCACGGCGACGCCGAACAGGGCGATGAAGCCGATGCCGGCGGAGATGGAGAACGGCAGGCCGCGCCCCAGCAGCGCGAGGATGCCGCCGGTGACCGCGAGCGGGACGCCGGAGAAGACGATCGCCGCCTGACGCACCGATTGGAAGGACAGATAGAGGAGCAGGAAGATCGCCCCGAGGGTCAGCGGGACCACGACGGCGAGGCGGGCGCGGGCGCTTTGCAGGGTCTCGAACTGGCCGCCCCATTCGATGCGATAGCCGGCGGGGAGTGGGACGTCGCGCGCGGCGCGTGACTGGGCCTCGGTGATGAACGAGCCGAGATCGCGGCCGCGCACGTTCGCCTGGACAATGGCGAGACGCTGCCCCTGTTCTCGACTGATCTGCGCCGGCGCCTCGCGCACGGCGATTTCGGCAAGCTCCGAAAGGGGAATGCGCTGGCCGCCGGGGGCGGACACGGGCAGCGCGCGGATGGCGGCGAGGTCGCCGCGCTGCGCTTCGGGAAGCTTGGCGATGATATCGAAGCGCCGGTCGCCCTCGGCCACCTGCCCGAGTTCGCGGCCGCCGATCGCCGTTTCGATCACGTCCTGCACATCCCCCACGCTCACGCCGTATCGGGCGGCGCGCTCGCGGTCCACGGTGATCTCCAGGGTCGGCAGGCCCTCCCCCTGCTGGAGAGCCACATCCTCCGCGCCGGGGATCGTTTGCAGCATGTTCGTCAGCCGGTTGCCGATCTTATGGAGTTCGTCGAGATTGTCGCCGTAGATCTTGAGCGCGACATCGGCTTTGACGCCCGAGACCAGTTCATCGGTGCGAAACTTGATCGGCTGCGAGAACGAATAGCCCATTCCCGGGGACTCTTTGTCGAGACGATCCGACATCTCGGCGACCAGCTTTTCGCGGGTCATTCCCGGCCGCCATTCGCTTCGTTCTTTCAAGGTGACCACCGTGTCGCTCAAGCTGGGCGGCATCGGGTCGCTGGCGATCTCCGGCGTGCCCGAGCGGTCGAACACGCCGGAGACTTCCGGAAACGAGACGAGGGTTCGCTGCATGCCGCGCACCATCAGGACGGACTGATCCACGGTGACGCCCGGCATGCGCACGGCGCTGATCGCGATGGCGCCCTCGTCCAATGTCGGCGTGAACTCCGATCCAAGCAGCGGAAACAGCGACGCGCAGCCAAGGAAGAAAGCTCCGCCGGCGGTCGCCACCACGCCCTTGCGCGCCAGCGCCCAGCGCAGGACGGGAGCGTAGCGCCGCTCGAACCAGTGCATCAGCTTGTTTTCTTTTTCTTTCGTGTCGCGAGAAAGGCCCAGCGCGCACAGCGCCGGGATGAGCGTCAGAGTCAACAGAAGCGCGCCGGCAAGGGCGAGCGAGACGGTGTAAGCCATCGGCCGAAATGTCTTGCCTTCCACGCCCGTCAGGGTCATGATGGGAAGGTAGACCAGGATGATGATCCCGATGCCGAACGTCAGCGGCGCCCCGACTTCGCGCGCCGAAGCGAGCACGTTTTTGACCACTTCGGCGCGCGTCAGAGTGCGCCCGACCCGCTCACGCTCCTGTGCGAGCCGCCGGATCGTGTTCTCGACCAGCACCACGCCGCCGTCGACGATCAGGCCGAAGTCGATCGCGCCCAGAGACAGCAGGTTGGCGGAGATGCCAAACTCGCGCATGCCGATCACGGCGAAGAGCATCGACATAGGGATCAAACACGCGACAATCAGTGCGCCCCGCACATTGCCCAGCAGGAGCAAAAGCACGCCGATGACCAGCACGCCGCCTTCGATCAGGTTCGATTGGACCGTATGGATCGTCTTATCGACCAGCTCGGTGCGGTCGTAGACGGTGGCGATCCGCACACCTTTTGGCAGTTCCGAGCGAATGCTGTCGATCTTGGCGTCCACGGCCCGCGCGACCGTGCGGGAGTTGGCGCCCTTGAGCATCATGACGACGCCGAGCACCGTCTCGTGGCCGTTGTGCGCGGCGCCGCTCGTGCGCGGCGCCGTTCCCTCACGGATGGCGGCGACATCGCGCAGATACACCGGCGCCTGATGGCTTTGATCGACCACGATCATCGCCAGGTCGTCCACGCCGCGCACTGCGCCAACGCCGCGCACGATCAATTGACGCGCGCCCTGGATGATGATCCCGCCGCCCGCATTGCTGTTGCCGCGCTCCACGGCTTCCGTGATCTGCCGCAGGGTGACGTCGCGGGCGAGCATCTTTTGCGTGTCGATCTCAATCTGGTACTGCTTTTCGAACCCTCCATAGGTGTTGACCTCCGCCACGCCGGGAACCGAGCGCAATTGGGGTTTGACCAGAAACTCCTGAAGCGTGCGCAGCTCGGTCGGCGAGACCGTCTCGCTTTCCAGGTCGTATTGATAGATCTCGCCAAGCCCGGTGGAGATCGGCGACATGGCGGGCGTCTCCACGCCGGCGGGCAGGCTCGACCCGATGGACGCAAGCCGCTCCAGCAATAACTGCCGGGCAAAGTAGATGCTGACGGAATCGTCGAACACGACGGTGACCTGCGAGAGGCCCGGCTGAGAAATAGATCGCGTTTCCACGACATCGGGCAGGCCGGCGACGGCGATCTCCACCGGCGTGGTGATGCGCTGCTCGACCTCGGAGGGCGCCAGGCCCGCCGCGCGGGTGTTGATCTGGACCTGGTTGTTGGTGACGTCGGGAACGGCGTCGATCGGCAGGCTGCGCAGGGCGACCGCGCCGAAACCGATCAGAAATACGGCGGCAATAACGATCAGCAGACGCTGATAGGCGCTGAAAGCGAGAATACGGTCGATCATGGATCAGTCCTCTTCTTTCAGTTCGCTCTTGCCCGCTTCGGACGCCAGTACGAACGCGCCGTCCGTCACCACGCGCTGGCCAGACTTCAGGCCGGAGCGCACCTCTACGCCCTGGCTCGTCTCCAGTCCGATTTCCACGGCGTGTTTTCGGTACCCGCCCTCCTCCGCGACAAAGACGGCCTTGGCGTCGCCGTCATCAAAGACGGCGTCTTTTGGGACCACGACGCCGGATCGCGTCCTGTCCGTGGCGAGGGAGATTTCGGCGAACATTTCGGGACGCAGGCGCCCGCCGGGATTTTGGACGGCGCAGCGCACGGGAAGCGCGCGCGTCTTTTCGTCCACCGCGCCGCCCAGGCTTTGCACGACTCCGGGGAACGCGACGCCCGGGTAGGCGGCGACGGAAACCGTGACCGGCAGGCCAACGCGCACGCGGGCGACATCCTGCTCACGCACGTTCGCCACTACGGTCACTCGCTCCAGATCCTGAAGCACAAGCAGCACGCTCGTGCGCTCGACCGCCTCGCCCAGCGTCACGGCGCGCTGGGTGACGACGCCCGAGATGGGCGCGCGCAGGGTGATCTCCCCTTCCCCACTCACATTCTCCTTGCCCGCGATGGCGCGCATCTGCGCCCTGGCGGACGCGACGGCGTTCTGTGCGCCGGCGAGGGCCGTTCGCGACGAACGCGCGCCCAGCTCCGCGCGACCGACATCGCTCCGGGCCGCCACGGTCTCGGCGCGGGCCGTCTGCACCGCCTGCCGCGAAAGCAGGCCCTGCCCGAACACGCTCTTTTCACGCGTCAGCGCCTGCCGCGCCTGGGCGACTCTGGCCTGGGCCTGCTCCACCCGGATGTGGCTCTGGCGCAGATCGGTCTGCGCCTGCTCCAACTCCGCCCGCGAGGAGACGCCGGCGGTGAACAGCTTTTGCGCGCGCGCCTCCGATGTCGTTTTGGCGGCCAGTTCCGTCTGCGCCTGAAGCAGCTCGGACTGCGCCTGTGACTGTTCGGACTGCGCCGCCTGCAAGGGGGCCTGCGCGAAGGCGCCCGCCTTCGCGAGCGCTTCCTGCCGCGCGAGCGCCGACCGCATGGCCGCAAGACGCTCCATGCTTTGCCGCACCTCGGCGTCCGCGATCCGCACGCGGCCCCGCGCCTGGCCTTCCTCGGACTCAGCAGCGCGAACGGTGGCCTGCGCCTGCGCGATGCCCGAACTTGCGAGCACCGCCAGCGGCTGCCCGGCGCGCACCCGGTCGCCCAGGCTCACAAGCAGACGCGTTACCTTTCCATCCACCGGCGGAGTGATCTTCGCCACCGCCTCCGCGCTCGCTTCGACTTCTCCGGGCGCAATCAGAGCCGCCCGGATCGGAGAGTTCACCACGGTCTTGACTTCGATCCCGCCGTTTTTGACGGCGATCGGATCGAGCTTGACCAGGCCATCGGTTGGCGTTTCGGCGCTCATAGGAGCTTCGGGTTCGGCCTGCACGGCCGCAGGAACGGATCGCCGGTTCATGACGACGCTTGTTCCGCCGACACCGATCAGAAACGCCCCGGCGATCCAGAGGGCCATCGTTCGATTATTCATTTGTCTTCTCTGTTTCTTTCGGGGTCGCGACGGGAAATGCTCCCGACGCCCGCTCTAATTCGGCTCGCGCCAGCGCCGCCGCGATGCGCGCATCGATCTCATCGGCGCGCACGGCGCGGAACGTGCGCTGGGCGGTCAGATACTCGCCCACGCCGGTCTTGCCCTCTTCATAGCCGATGCGGCTCGCGTCCAGCAGGCTTTGCGCCTGCGCCGTCAGGCCGGCGTAATCCGCCAGGATCTTGTCGGCCGACTGCACGCGCGACACCGCCTGCCGCACTTCCAGCTGCGCCTGCGCCGTCAGCGCCCGCGTCCGGTCGTCCTGCGCCTTCGCGGCTTCCTCGGACTGCCGGATGCGCCCGCGCCGATCGCCGTAATCGAGCAGGGGCAGCGTAATCGCCACGCCAAAGCCGGCGTCCCGCCAGCCGCGCGTCACACTCGTCGCCCGGTACTGCGGCGCAACGTCGGGTTTCCCCTCGGCCCGCGCCAGCCGCGCGTCCTGACGCAGAGCGTCCGCCGTCGCCGCCGAAGCGGCGATGTCCGAGCGGGACGACGCCGTCACGATGCTTGGATCGATAGGAGAAAACGATGCGGGGAGCGCTTCCAGAGAATCGATGGGCGTATCGACATCCCGCCCCATCAAGGCGTTCAGCGCCGCTCGTGCACGATCGGCCTCAGCGGCGGCGAGGGTCTCTTGCTGCCGGGAGCGCGTCACTTCCATGGCGCTTTGCGTCGCATCCACGGCGGGACGCGCGCCCAGCTCCACGCCCTTGCGCGTCAGCACATCGAACGCCTCGGCCGCTGTCTGCAAATCCTGGGCCATGGCAAGCCGTTCTTTGGCTCTCAGGAGTTCATAGTATT
>JAOQAA010000392.1 GCA_025963815.1 Capsulimonas sp. | reverse complement strand
CCCTCCCCCGATCCCTGGGTCAGCTCGGAGAGCCAGGGATGCTCCTGGCTGCATTGGGGCAGCGCGTCGCTAATCTCCATTCCCTCAGGATGCTTCGCCAAAAACCTCGCGACGATCTTGTGCGATCCCTCCGCCACCAAAGTTCCGCCGCCGCGTGAGATAACGGACGAGAAGTGCGGCAGCAGCAGCAGTCCCTGATCGGGCGACGTGACACGGTGGCGAAATTGAATCCCGTCCCAGTGCCAGCCGTTTACTGGAACATCCCAAGGCTTGTCCGCGCCGAGCGCGAAATTGACCGGCCACCAGCCCCATCCCAAGTTTTGCCCCCGTTCCGCCCAGCGCCCCTTACCCAACAGATCCTCAATGGCGTCTTCCAGACGCTCAGTCATGCACGCCGCAAAGACGTCGTCTGTATATCCCTCCTGAAGATGGACCATCGGCGCGGTCCACGTCCCGGGATCGTCCTTGCGAACCCCGCGCGTCGCCAGCCGATCCCAAAGAAAATCCTGAGCCTTCAGCGCCTGCTCGCGCGGAAACGCCGCCTCCAATTTCACATAGCCCCGGTCGATGAACCCAGCGATCTGCTCATCCGTCAAAACCCGATTCGACATCGTGCTCCTCCTGCGTCAAACGCTCAAGCGGGCTTTCATGAAAAGCGCGCCTGGCGGATAGGCGCAAGAGTTCGACGAAAAATCGCGTATTCCTCTGACAGTTGGTTGGTAATTTGTCGCCGATCGACGAGTCCAAACGGGGACCATCCATAAGAAAAGCATGCTTCGAAGCTGGAGAGAAAGATGGGATAAATACTGCTGCGGCCCTGCGTAGGATGTCGAGGAGAGTTCGTCATGACAGAGCATGAGATCAATGAGCGCCGGGGATTTCGTCTCGTCACGCCGGGTCAGAAGTCGGCATCGTGGATTTGGACGGATTGCGATTCGGTAAGGTTTGCCTTCGCGTCGCCCCGGGACGAAAGATGGTTCCAGAGGCGCACGACGACCAAGCCGGGCAGCGCCAGTAGAACGAATAGGCGCAGCAGGATATAGGCCAGCGCGACGGCGACAACCCCGAATGGCGGATTGCCCGAAGGTGAAAGAAGCACGGACATCCAGCCTGTCACGGCAAGCCAGCGTCCCAGCGCCAGATAGACGACGCAAAGTATCACGCCCTGAATGATCTCGGCACGCGCCGTCGCCGGCCGTCTTTTGGTTAACGTCCTCATGAGACCTCCTTTGGCGCCGGCTGCGCCGTCAAAAGCGCGAACAACAGCGCTTCTCCGATGGGGCCGCCGAGCAGAAATTTGTTCCCTTCGCGCGTCGATGTTGGAGCGGCGACCAGCGTCAGCGTGCTCTCCAGCTCCCGAAACAACGCCTCATCGCCATGCATGCGCGCCGAGGCAAGGGCGAACGCCGTGCCGGATGTGCTCAGGCCAAAGATAACCGGCCCCGAGTCCACATCTCCCATCGGTCCAGAATAACCATCAGGGTATTCTCGAATTGCCGCGAAGCCCGCCGCATGGCTGACTTGATTGCGGCGTATCGCGGCGAATAGATCAGCGGACAGTTTGGGGTCGACAAACGAGAGAAAATAGGCGGCGAAGAGCGTGCCCGAGGCGCGCGGCGCGCCCTCAGGCACGCCGGTTTCCGAGCTGACGCTCTGGTAAAGCATCCCGGACTTCGGGTCGAGATAGCGCGTGTGAAGGCTCGTGCAGAACGCCTTGAGGAGTGGACTGTAATCTCGCCCCGTCGCGCGCCCGGCAAGGGCAATGGAGGCGGCGGCAACGCAGTTATCCGCCGGATAGATTTCGCCGGGGTACGTTTCGATCAGATGTGTCGAGCTCGCTGTCATACGGCGGACCAGCGCCGCAGTGAACCGATCGTTCACAGCCCCATCGGGAGCGGCGGGGTCGATCCAGCGGTCGTAGCTGAGGACAACGTTGCTGTATCCGAGGTATCCAGCATGCCCATTCTTACCAGTCAGCGTCTTGACAGGATCTTCACTCCAGGCCGCCGCATCGAAACTTGCCGCATCCGACTTCAGCACCCGCGCGCAGCACTTGCGCAGCATGGGAAGATTGCGCGCGCGGCTCTCTGGATGCGTGAGCGCGGTCTGACCGAACCCAAGGCCCGCCAATTGATAGGTCATGAGCAGCCATTCGCCATTGAACTGACTGCTGCCGGTGTGATACTGGTCGATCCCTAAATCTTGATCGACCCAGGTCGCCACGCCACGCGCGAGGCCCTCCTGAACGTCGGCGTCGCCCCGATACCAGCGCGCGGCGTCCCGCCCGCACCAAAGATGGGGGACGATCGCTGTGGTCACGGCGAACAAGGCAACACTAACAAAAGATCGAATGATTTTGCGCCGCCGACTGGGAGACGAAGTTTTGGGAGGGGGTTGCGAGCGGGAGATCGTCATGCAGTTCCTTGTGTAAGATGGACAGAAGTCCCTCATTATAACACTTTTAGAACCGAGTTAGCTTGAAGATATGGGAAGCCGAACCAGTGCGTTCGCGACCGCATCTTCCAAAACGCACGCCGGTTCCTGCATCGCTTGTGTAAGAGTCACTTCCCCCGCCACAAGAGGGATTGCCCCGATAAGACCTTGCGCGCACAGATCCTCTAGCGCATCTTGATCTACCGAGCCGCCAAAGGCGAAGACGGGAACGCCGAGCGTCCGGCTGCGTGAGAGCAGACCAGAGATGGTCTTTCCCGACAGCCGTTCCCTCGCCGCCATCGCCTGCGCCGCTTCGCGCGCACTCAGCGAATCCTTGAACGAATCTGGCGCAATGACCACTTTCATGGGCGTCATTATACCCGTCAGTGCGCGGCGATACCGTCCAAGTAGCTGCCGTAGCCGATGATGATAGTCGATCCGATCAGCAAAGCGAGACCGAGCCCGATCAGGCTGTGCGTGCGCTTGCTGGTCCCGGCCCACTCCTTTAGGTAAACGCCCCACAGCATGCTAAAGATCATGATGCTCGCCATATGCAGGGTCCAGTTGGTGAAGGCGAATGTCTTGCCCATCTTCGCCTGCCCCATCGTGTAGAAGAAGAACTGGAGGTACCAGATGATGCCCGCGAGCGCCGCAAATGCGTAGTTGCGGACCAGCGGGGCAGCGGAACCATCCGACGACGTTCGCCCCATATACTCGCCCGCCGACTTGTTGCGAGCGTTCAGCCCCAGACACCAGAGAAAATTCGTTGTGAAGCCGCCCAGAAGCGCGACGATCAGCACCGGCAGCCCCTGCCAGATATCCGAGCCGCCATGCGCTAGCAGACTGGCTTTGGCGGCGTCGGCGATAGGCGTGCCCGCGTCCAGCCCAAAGGCGAGACATGAGCTCATGATCCCCGAGAACGTGGCGATCAGCATCCCCTTGCCGAATTTGAACTCCGTGATCGTCGATTGCTTCTGCTCGCCCGTCAGTTCTCGTTCCTTGGACATGCCGGCGAGGCCGCTGACGGCAATGCCCGCCACGCTGACCAGCACTCCCAGCAGAACATACTTGCCGGAGGAACTGCCCAATGTCTTCCCAAGAGTATGATGGAACAGCGGCGGAATGATCGTTCCGAAGATGGCGGTGTAACCCAGCGCCACCGCCATGCCCAGCGCAATGCCCAAATAACGCATCGTCAGGCCGAAGGTCAAGCCGCCAATCCCCCACAAGGCGCCGAATAAGTACGTGTAGAACAGGACACCTGGTTGCGCCGTACGCAGGATCTCAAACGTCCCTGGAACCAAGATTGAGGCCATCAGCGACGGCATAAGCAGCCAGCTGAAAACGCCGCCGGTGAGCCAGTAAGTCTCCCAAGACCATCCTCGGATACGCTTGTAGGGGATATAGAAGCTGGCGGCGGCCAGGCCGCCGATCCAGTGGAATACAATTCCTAAAATAAAAGCGGGAGCCATGCCGAATTTCCTCACACTCTCTGATGTATTCTACATCGAACGCCAGATGTGGACCACAGCCTTCGTCTTCGAAGACCGGGTTTAGCAGACGCGGATATGTTCGATTCCAAAGATCGCGGCGAGTTTGTCCAGCACTCCCGCGATATGCCCGACCCCGATGGCGCAGTGATGCGCGGGACCGGCCTGGCACCAGCGATTCACGAAGTCGCGCGCGCCCAGCGAAAATCGATAGCGGCTGTTCGTGTTGCCGATATGCAGGGTCGGCCCGGCCGTCGATTCTCCCTCTGCGCTCAGCAGCTTGATCTTCCCCTGCCCGTCCTGCACCACGGACAGCAGCGTGACCGGACCGTTCCGGACCTGCATCTCGATACTCAGGCCTTTGCCCGGCTTGCCATGATACACGGGCAGCGGGACTAATTTGACGGGGCCGTCGGCGATGGCGATATGGGCCGGGCCATCGTGGCCGAACATCACGATATCATCGTCAAAGTCCATCGCGTAGAATTCCGAGAACGATCCGCCCGCGCCCAGAAGATCCATGATCTTCATCGCCTGGACATTCTTAACCTCGTACTCGCCCGCCACGGGAACGCCGTGGGCGGTGAGCAGGGAATTACCGGCGATGACGGACGTGACGATGTTTTCGTACTCGTTGCCGTCCCAGCC
>JAOQAA010000385.1 GCA_025963815.1 Capsulimonas sp. | reverse complement strand
CGTCGGCGCTGACGAGTTCGACGGCTATGAAATCAGTCTGAGCGGCGATGGCCGGCAGGTGATTTTAGGCAAGCACCATCACGATTGGAAACTCCTGACAACCGCCACCGCTGTGTCCGCGACCGCCAGCCAGTGGAGTCACCTGCGCGTCAAGATGGCTGGCCCTCAAATCCAAGTCTATCTGAACGGGAATGCCGCCCCTGTTATCGACTTTACGGACACGGACGCGCCGCTGCTTTCGGGAACGTTCGCGCTGCGCACCTGGAACGCGGACGCCTCTTTTCGCAATGTCCGTATCCAGACGGGCGCGCATGTGGCGGACGCTCCACTTTCCTCCACTCCCAGCCACTCCGTCAGTGGAATGTGGGACGCTATCGCCACCGGCGCCGCCGTGGCGACGTTTGGGCTGGATTCCGACAACGCATTCCATGGCGCCCAGTGTCAGAAAATTCGGCATGGCGCGGGAGCGGGGCAGGTCGGCGTCGCCAACCGTGGTCTGAACCGATGGGGAATCGCCGTCCAAAAAGGGCAGCGCTTCGCGGGCCGCATTTATCTGCGCGGCCAAGACCTGCAAGGCTCTGTTATGGTCGCCCTGCAAAGCGCCGATGGTTCGACCACCTACGCTCGCCAGTCCATCTCCCACGTCGCTGGCGCCTGGGCAAAGTATCCGTTCACTCTGAAATCGAACACCGCCGATCCCAACGCCCGTTTCGCCGTATGGATCGACCGGCCCGGCGCCCTCTGGATCGATCAGGCCGTCCTCATGGGAACCGGCGCAGAGCAGTTCCACGGCCTTCCGATCCGCGCGGATATCGCGAACGCATTAGTGGAAGAGGGCGTTACCTTCCTGCGTTACGGCGGTACGATGGTGAACGTTCCTGGATACCGGTGGAAGAGCATGATTGGCGACCCCGACAAGCGCCCCCCTTATCGCGGCAATTGGTACCCATACTCCACCAACGGCTTCGGGATCTTCGACTTTCTCAACTTCTGCGAAGCGGCCCATATGGAATCCGCGTTTGCGATTAACATCGAAGAAACAGATCAAGACGCCGCCGATCTCGCCGACTATCTGACCGCGCCCTTGACCAATCCCTGGGGCCGCAGGCGCGGCGCCGATGGGCATCCGGCGCCGTACAGCCCTGCGTACATTGAGATTGGGAACGAGGAGTATATCGGGGCCGACACCACCGCCGATTACGAGCATTACACTGCGCGTTTCCAGGCAATCGCCCGGGCGATCCACGGCCGCAACCCCAAACTCAAACTCGTTTGCGCCGCGTGGTGGCGTCCGGACTCCCCAAACATGGAGCGCGTCTTCCAGGGGATAAAAGGCGAAGCCGCGGCCTGGGACTTACATGTCTGGTCCGATTCCGCCGACGCCGGCCGGGGTATCGATCGCGACATCTCCCAGATGCAGGTGCTCTTCCAGAAATGGGATCCGCAGGCCGCCACAAAAATCGTCATCTTCGAAGAGAACGGCAACCTGCACAACATGCAGCGCGCCCTGGGCCACGCGACCACCCTCGCTGCGATGCAGAAGCACGGCGACTTCGTCCTCGCCGCCTGCCCCGCGAACTGCCTTCAGCCCTGGCGGCAAAACGACAACGGCTGGGATCAGGGCCAGATCTTCTTCACCCCCGGCCACACATGGCGCATGCCGCCATACTACGCCCAGCAAATGCCCGCGAATGTCTACCAGCCGTTCTGCGTGCAAAGCGTCGTGACTGGCGACGACGGCCTCTTCGTCACCGCCACGCGCAGCGACGATGGCAAAACGCTCATTCTGAGTGTGGTGAATGTCGGCGCGGCCCCAAAACCGGCGTCGATTTCCCTGAGCGGCTTCGACGGCGTAAAGACGCCTTCAGAAGTATGGACGCTTGCGGGGGATCTGAACGCAGTCAACCCGCCCGATGGCCCAGAAGTTGTCCGCACTCAGCAGACCAAGCTGGACGCCAGCGGCGTGGCGTTCGACTATACGTTTCCAGCGCACTCATTTGTGGTTGTGCGGCTCAAGCGATAAGATGCCCCCCTGTGGGGGCCGGGGGGCATCGGGCAGTGGGGCTAACCAAAGCCACCTATTCTTACACCCCAACCAACGCCGGCCGGAACACCTCCGCCAATAACTCATACGACCGCCGCCGGTGCTCGTGGCTGTGCGTCATCGTCGTGATCATGATTTCCGGAACCCCAGCTTCTTCGGCGAACGCGCTCAGTTTGACGCGCAGTGTTTCGGGCGATCCGGTAAAGAGGCGCTGCCGGTTGTATCGAATGGCGTCGCGCTCCTGCGCCGAATAATCGATGGCAAGCGCTTCTTCAACAGTCGCGAGCGGCGCGAAGCGGCCCTGGACGAGGCGCAGCAGCGCGAGATCGATGGGGGCGGCGATTTCGTTCGCTTCTTCGTCGGTCGGCGCGCAGATCACGGAGACGCCTACAAAGGCGTGGGGTTCGGAGAAATAGGCTGAGGGGCGGAAGCTTCTTCGATAGAGATTGAGCGAGTCGATCGCCGGCTCGGGGTTGATATGGTGCGCGAAGGCGAACCCAAGGCCGAGCTGGCCTGCGAGTCGGGCGCTGAAGTCGCTGGAGCCGAGCAGCCAGACTTCCGGGGCGTCGCCGTCGGTGGGGATCGCCTGGATCCGAGCGAACGGGTGGTTGCGCGGAAACTCGCCGCTGAAGAACGACAGCAGGTCGTTCAATTGCTCGGGGAAATCGTCGGCGTTCAGCGCCTCACGCGAGCCGCGCAGGGCAAGCGCCGTCAGCGAATCCGTGCCGGGCGCGCGTCCCAATCCCAGGTCAATACGTCCGGGATGCAGCGCTTCGAGCGTTTTGAACGTCTCAGCGACTTTGAGCGGGGCATGGTTTGGCAGCATCACGCCGCCAGACCCCACGCGCATGTTTTTGGTGACCGACGCTACATGCCCGATCATCACTTCGGGCGCGCCGCTGGCGATAAACGACGTATTGTGATGCTCGGCGAGCCAGTAGCGATGGTAGCCCAGATCGTCGACAAGCCGGGCAAGATCGAGTGTATTGTTCAGCGCATTGCGCCCGGTCGAGCCGGAGGCGACGGGCGAGAGGTCGAGTACGGAAAGGCGCAGCGCGCCGTCGGAATTCTGTTGGTGCATGGGTATATTCTCCACATGTATTCCAACGCTTTGCGGGACGGGGGCGTTCCCGAGTGACTACCCTCTTGACCATCTATCCCGGCCTTCGTCCACTCCTCCGTTCCTACCCACCCCGGCCCTTCGTTCGACCTGCGTTCTACCCACCCCGGCCTCCGGCCACCCCTCCCGCAACGGGAAGGGAGTTCAGAAATTGGCGCAGACGGCTTGCGTCAGAACAGTTCTTACAAACACTTCCTGTCGCGGGAGGGGTGGCCCGAAGGGCCGGGGTGGGTAGGAACGGAGGGGTGGAC
>JAOQAA010000384.1 GCA_025963815.1 Capsulimonas sp. | reverse complement strand
GCCATCCGACAGGTAGTCCTGGATTCGCCGACGGACGTGAACGACGCCTGGGTCCCCCGCAAGCCGCACGTCGAGTTCGGCGGGATCGAGGGCGACTACGCCAAGGCCCGCCGCGCGCAGCACGCGCGTCCATCCCCCGGGAGCCGCGCCGATATCCAGGGCCGTCCCGCCGCGAGGAAGGGACACCCCGAAGACGCTCAGGGCCTCCAGCAGCTTGAACTCGGCGCGGCTGATTTGCCCGTCCTCACGCTTGAAGCGGTGCTTGCCGCCTGGCCAGGCGCTCAGGTTCCGCCTCGCGGGCGATACCCCGAGATATCCAGTAGTGGGCGTGCAAAGAACCGAAACCACATTTTCTGGTTCGCTGGTGTTCATGATTGTCCCCGTGAGGGCTTCTAACCTCAAAGACAAAGTTTCGTTGATCATGACCTTCCGATATGGAAGCGGTCCGCGCGCCAGCACTCTTGACTGGACAGAAAATGGTCTCGTCGGGTCCAGCAGATGCGCCAATTCGTCAGCAGCAGTGCTAAGAACTCCTAAATCGGCCTGTGTAGCCGTCAGTGTTACGATCCGCTGAACTGGGGCAATGTGGCGCAGGAAGAACAAACCGGCGCTTCCGACCTGATCCGCGAACTGCAGGAATGGAACACGCGGATCAACGAGGGCAATGCCGTCTTCACTGGCTTCATAAGTATTGAACCAGTTTACTGCTGGCGCTGCGGGGAATGCCCGCCTTATTTCTTCGGCAACGAATGCTCGTGACTGTGCGTCACAGGTTATCAGGACGCCTGTTGGCCCCTGGGGATTTTTACTCAAGTCTTCCGCTCCTCTTCAAACCAGCCGATCCCTGTGCCGAAACGCTGGGAGGGGGGGCAAGGGCGAACAGACTCGAAAAGGATGGGGCAAGATGCGGTACAGGGAGGTTGAGCCGCAGACTAGGCGGGAGACGCCAGGGAAGCCCCACCCACGAGACGTGAACGCGGGCCGCTCCAAAATCGATTAAGAGACTCGGAGGTTTGGTCCCAGGCGTTTCGGCGTCGTGAGTGGTGGCTAGTTCGTCGGCATAAGAAGATTGGACTTAAGAAGACTGGGCATAAGATGACGAGGACGGGCAGAACGCCGTCCGGTGTTAGCGACGCCCGATGGTTGTCGCAATAATGGGATTATGGCGAACTGGTCTCGCTCTGTCAAGGCCTCCTGACGCTATGGCGCGCTGGGCGTTCACCCATTGGTGGCGCCACGACAAGTCGGCATAGATTCGCCAGAAGCCTTCTGGCGAATCTGCCGCTACGTCTCATTCTGCCTTACAACCCCATCCCACCAGAAACCTCAATTCGCTGGGCGTTCACCCATCGGTTATCCTCACTCAATAACGACGCGACCATCGGGCCGATGTCGTCGGGAAGGCCGGCGCGGCCGAGGGCGGTGTGGTCGGCGACGAGCTTGTTGATTTCGGGGTTGTCGCGGACCATGCCGCCGCTGAAGTCGGTGGCGATGGCGCCGGGGGCGACGGTGTTGACGGCGATGCGGCGCGGGCCGAGTTCCGCCGCCAGGAAGCGTGTCAGCACTTCGACGGCGCCCTTCATGGAGGCGTAGGCGGAGCTTCCCGGATACGACATGCGGGTCAGGCCGGAGGAGAGGTTTACGATTCGGCCGCCATCATTGATCACCGGTAGGAGTTTCTGCGTCAGAAAGAAGACGCCCTTAAAGTGGACATTGTAGACGGTGTCCAACTGCTCCTCGGTCGTCTGGTCGAATGCGTTGTGGAGAGAGACGCCGGCGTTGTTGACGAGATAATCGAAGCGATCCGCGCCCATTTTCGCCAGCGCCTCGCGTACGCTTTCGACAAATGGATCGAAGGCGGTGATGTCGCCCGTATCGAGGCGAAGGGCGATGGCTTTGCGGCCCGCTTCGGCGGCGAGGGCGGTGACTTTTTCGGCTTCCGCCAGATTTGAGTGGTAGGTAATGATGGAGTCGACGCCGCGCTGGGCGAGGCTCAGTACGATATTGCGGCCGATGCCGCGGCTGCCTCCCGTGACAATTGCGATCTTATTTTGTGTGGGCATTGCTTACTCCTGGCGATGTTTTGCTGGAGTTATCGTACCTCTGGCTCACCGGGAGAGCGGGCGCCTGATCTTGCCCATTTTCTGCCTATTCCTGCTCGGGCGATGGTTTTGCCGGGCTGGAAAGGTATGGTAAGTGGAAGAAGGGAGACGCCAAGATGTCTGATGCATTGCGGGAAGTCGTCACGCGTTATACCGACGCCCAGTCGGGGGCGAGTCCGTTCGTCACGCCTGTTCCGGGTTTGACGATCCTTCGGTCCAATGAGGAAAAGATGCCGAGCCACCTGATCTTCAAGCCCGCGCTCTGCCTCGTTGTGCAGGGCGCGAAGTGGACGATGTTTGGAGACACGCGGTTTGACTACCGGGCGGGGCAGGCGCTGGTGGTCAGTGTGGAAATGCCGGCCTTCAGCCGCATCGCCCAGGCCAGCCCAGACGAGCCATATCTCGGCGTCATTATCCAGTTTGATCTGGCCATCATGCGTGAGGTTTTGGAGGCGCTGAATACGCCGCTGAAGACGAGCGGCGAGCTTGGAATGGGGGTGTTCGTGCGGGACATCGACGGCCCCCTGGCGGACTGCGCGCTGCGCATAGTCCGGCTGCTTGGCGAACCAGAGGCCATCCCGATCCTGACGTCCTCGATCATGCGCGAGATTTGTTACCGGCTGCTGACCGGACCAAACGGCGCCGAAGTCGCCCGGATCGCGCTGGGGAACGGCCACGCGCAGGATATTATTCGCGCGATCCATGAACTGCGTGGCCGCTTCGCGGAAACTGTCCGTATTGAAGATCTCGCGCTCACGGCGCAAATGAGCCCTTCGGCGTTCCATCGGCAGTTCAAAACGCTGACGTCGATGACGCCGCTGCAGTACCAGAAACAGATGCGTCTGCTCGAAGCGCGCCGCTTGATGGTGACCGACGCCGCCAATGTCGATACCGCTTCCTATCAGGTCGGCTACGAAAGCTCATCGCAGTTCAGCCGCGAATACGCCCGGATGTTCGGCGCGCCGCCCCGGCGCGACATTGCCCGATTGCGAGCGATCGCGGACGACTGGGAACGCTCTTTCGCTTAAGCCGTCGCCTCCGTAATCGCGAGGGAGACGCAGTTTCGGCCTTGCGCTTTGGCGGCGTAAAGGCCGGCGTCGGCTGTCTGGATCAGGATTTTGGCGTCGCCGAATGTGGCGCGCTGGGTGGCGACACCGAAACTGGCGGTGATTTTTCGATGCGGGAATGACGCTGCTGCGATGCGCCGGCGGAAACGCTCGGCGAGGGCGAGGACGCCCTCCGCGTCGGTCCGCGGCGCGAGCACCACGAACTCCTCGCCGCCGTAGCGCGCCACGCAGTCGATGTCGCGCGCGCCTTCCATCAGCAATATTCCCACTTGCTTCAGCACCTCGTCGCCGGCGGGATGCCCGTAGGCGTCGTTGTAATTCTTAAAGTAATCGATGTCCAGGAAAATCAGCGAGAGCGGCCCCCCGTGGCGCTGCGCTCCTCGCCACTCGTGTTCCAGCGCTTCTTGAAAGGCGCGATGGTTCTTCAGGCCCGTCAGGCCGTCCGTCGTCGCCAGGCTTTCCAGACGGGCGTTGGCGCGCGCCAGCTCATCGTTCTGCGCTTCCAATTCCGCCTGCGCGTCCTGAAGCTCGGCGTTCTGGCTCATTACCTCACGCCGCATCAACTCCAGTTCCTGTTCCACTTGCTTGCTCTCGGTAATGTCGATGGCGATCCCCGTCAAGCGCCATTGGGTGGGCGAGACATGTTCGACCGCAACCGTCTCCGCCAGCCACCGGATGTCTCCCGTCCGCGTCCGCACCCGAAACTCTTGTGAGTACCCCGGAAGTCCGCCATACAATGCATTCGAGCAATTGACGTGGCAGATCTCGCTGTCTTCCGGCGGCCGGGCGCAGGTGATGGCCGTGCTGAAGTCCTGATTGTCATCCACAGCGATTGGAAGCCAACTGAGCGCCGCCTCGGCATAATCCGACCGGAAGCGCCAGTCGTTGGCGAACCCCGGCTCCGTTTCCGCCACGTCCGCATGCCAGATCAGCCAGCGTCCGCTGCGCACCAGCACATCGATGTCGTCCTGGACATCCTGAAGCCGGCTCTCTAAAATTTGATTTTGCTCGATCAGCGCGCTGTTTTGCTCGGCGAGCGCGATCGTAAGATGCTTTACCACGTTTTTTCTCATCCTGCCGGCGACGTTAGCGGTCGCCTTATCGATATTGTCGGCAGAATAAGAAGGGCGCTGGAGAGGGACGCGCCACCGGTTTACGTTAAGATATTGGACATTCGCCATCGCTGAACCGGAGCCCATTCCCATGAAGAAACCGGAACCCACACCCATCGTCTCGTTAGAAATCGCCGATGACGGCCTTGGCCCTCTTGTCGCCCAGGTGCGTTCTCTGCTGCAATCCGCCCGCCGAGCCGCCGCCGTCAGCATCAACTCGCTCCAGGTCCGCACGAATTACGAGATTGGACGCTTGATTGTCGAACACGAACAGCAAGGCCAGCAGCGTGCGCCCTATGGCAAAGAAACACTCAATCATCTTGCCGCCAGTTTGAGCGCCGAGTTCGGGCGCGGTTATTCTAAAACGCATCTTGAATATCTGGCGCACGGAGGACAAATCGTCTCCACGCCGGCCGATGTTATCAAGGATCCATACGTTTTGGAGTTTCTGGGGCTGGAAGCCAGTCCAGGGTATTCCGAGAGCGATCTGGAAAGAGCGATCATTTCCAAGCTGGAGCATTTTCTGCTGGAGCTTGGCAAGGGGTTTTTATTTGAGGGGCGGCAGAAACGATTCACGTTCGATGAAGATCACTTTTACGTCGATCTCGTTTTTTACAACCGACTGCTGCGCTGTTATGTGCTGATCGATTTGAAGCTCGATCAATTGACGTATCAGGACCTTGGACAGATGCAGATGTATGTGAATTACTTCGACCGATATGTGAAGACGCCCGAGGAAGACCCGACCGTCGGCATCGTGCTGTGCAGGCGCAAGAAGGACGCCCTGGTCGAACTGACCTTGCCGAAAGACGCCAATATTTTTGCTGCGGCTTACCAGCTCTACCTGCCGACCAAGGAAGATTTGCGGGCGTGGCTGATGGAGTGGGTTGAGGAAAGCGGAGACGCCGGGGAGGCGTCTCCGGATTGATCCCAGAGGGGGAGCTATTGTGCGCTGGCCGTCTTCGGCGCCTGGGCGGCGGCGATGGCGGCTTCGAGGACATCGGTTTTGCCGTTGAAGCCGGGGATGGCTTTGACGACGTTTCCATCGGGGCCGATCACGAACGTGGTCGGCGTGGTCGCGATGTGATAAAGAGAAGAAGCGACGTCTTTGCCCTGCGGGCTGGGATCGATCGCAAATCGGATATCCGGGTAGTCGTGCTTCTTGATCCAGGCGTCGAACCCCTTTTGACTGTCCCAGATCGCGACGGCCAGAGTCACGGTGTTCTTGTCTTTATTGGCGTGCGAAATGGCTTGGGCGTGCGGGAGCGATTGGTTGCAGGGCAAGCACCAGGTCTCCCAGAACTCCAGAACTACGGTCATGCCCTTGTAATCCGAAAGCTTGACCGGAGCGCCATGCGCGTCGCGCAGCGTGAAGTCCGGGGCGGGAGCGCCTTCCGCGAGCTGGGCGCCGCGCGGCGAACCGTTCAGCGGGGTGGCGTCGGCGGGCGGCGCATAAGCGAATGTCGACGCCGGCGCGGGAGCGTTAACCTGAATGTTACGCAGGTTCCATTCCTTGGTGGCGATCCCTTTGGGAGTTTGAGTAGTAAAGACAAGACGGTGCACGATCGAATCGTCGCCGAGATAGGCGCGGGCTTTCGAAGCCGGGCCGCCTTCAGAGCCGACATCGTACGTAACGACATGGTACTTTGCGCCTTCCCAGGTCTCGTCGGCTTCCAATACGGTCGGGCCGGACTGGCCGGGGAGCGCGGCGTCGCCGGTGGCGAAGAACGCCGTGAGCGCTGGCAGTTGCCTCAGAGCGGCGCGCGGAGTGGCGCCGGTGAATGCTTCCTGACGCGTCTGCGTGCTGTTGGGATGCAGAAAGGCGTACCAGTAAGTCTTGCCGTCCGAGACCGCGAGGGTGTCGTTGCCGGACGCCGCCCAGGGTTTGTCCGCATCCACACGTCGGAAGCGATGGATATCGACGCGCAATTGCCCGGGCCTCGCCAGCGTCGCCGTTCCGCGCTGGGCGAGATCCTTGAACGGCTCGGGGTACGAGTCGATCTCCTCGAAGTCGGCCTTCAATGAGGCCGCCGACTGGAGCGCGGCGGCGTTCTGACGGATCAAGTCTTCGGCGGACGGAGCGGCCATGGCCGGCGCGCACGCGGCGGCCAGCGTCAGAACAATCAAACTAGCTTTGGTTGGGATCTTCAACGAACCATCCTCCCGCGTTCGGATACGCGCTCTGCTGCCACACAATATTTGATGTCGCGGTCACCGGCGTGACCGGGTACCAGGTCGAACCGGTCGGCGTAAAGCTCGCGCCAGGGCCGTGGAACCACTTCACGTGGCCGTCGCCGAAGAGATAATTGGAGCCGCCAGAGTGTCGAAGGCGAGCACGCAAGTAGATCGCCTGCGTAGAACCGAAAACAGCGGCGGTCTGGCCAGGAATGACCGGAGCCGTATTCACATCGTCGCCATAGGTGAATATCCGTGAGCCGCCCGCGGCTTCGCCAATGAGGACCACTTGAGCGGGAGCCCGCAGCGCCGCGAGGGTCACCGGCGGATTGGTGGCCGCGGTCTGGCCTGTCCCGGTGATCCACGCCGGCATGATATTGGCGTTCGCAACGTAGCTATGCGCAGGAGTCGCATTCGCCGCCACCGCCGTCGCCGCATAGTCGGGGCAGGTAAACACACTGGCGACACTACTCCCTGTCGCTGCGGCCGCGTGTGGATAACCCGCCTTGACGTACGAGTCAATAATGAACATCCATGTCGACGGGCTTGCCGGCTGCAGTGGATCGTTGTAGTTCGACGGAGGCAGCGCCTCATCGTAGTCCTGGGTATATTGCAGAATGGCGATGCCGATCTGCTTCTGGTTGGATACGCAGGTGATTTGCCGGGCCTTTTCACGGGCCTGGGCGAAGACGGGGAACAGGATCGCGGCGAGGATCGCGATGATCGCGATCACAACGAGCAGTTCAATCAATGTAAAGCCAAACGAGCGGCGGTTATTCACGACGGTTCTCCTAGAGTGCGGCAAAGCGCGAAATCGCATCCACGGGATGCGATTCGCAGCGATGGGCGTTCACCTCTAGTTGTCTAGTCGGTCAAACTTCTTTTGTAATAAACTTACTGTCAATATTGATGTTGTCGAAGTATACCCTGGCGTGTGGGGATTGTCAACAGCGGGGTTTATGAAATTTTGGGACCTATTCCCCCGCGCTTGGGTAAGTTTTCCCCCTGCCGTGTTCCACCCACCCCGGCCCTTCGGGCCACGCCTCCCGCAGCTGGAGGGGAATGGACTAGTAACGCAGACGGCTTGCGTCAG
>JAOQAA010000378.1 GCA_025963815.1 Capsulimonas sp. | reverse complement strand
TGCTTCATGATCTCGTACTCTTCGGCGGTGAGACGACCCGGCTTGCGCAGGATCGAATCCGGTACTCCGATCTTGCCGACATCATGCAGCAGGCCGCCGATGCGAATATCGCGCATGGTATCGTCGGAATGGCCCAGCTCCGCGGCGATCCAAAGGGCGAAATCGGTAACGTCTTCTGAATGCCGGCGGGTGTATCGGTCTTTGTTGTCCACAGCCGTGACCATGGAGTCAAGAGTGCCGAACGACTGCTCGGCGCGCAGCTTGCGGTTGGAGCGCTGGGTCGAGCTGGTCTGAGCGATGCCGGTGTCCGACACCTTGGCTTCATACAGGTTGCTGTCGGCGGCGTTCAGGAGATCGTGGCGGCTGAGGCCGTCGTTCGGGTAGTCCGCGATGCCGAGGCTCAGGCCGATCGGAACGATCCGCTCGTCGCCGGGCCTGCGGAAACCGTCGAAGTTGATCCGTTCGCGCAGCGATTCGGCGAGCGCGCGGGCGTCGTTGGCGGTGGTGTCCGGCAGGAGCATGATGAACTCGTCGCCGCCATACCGGCCCGCCAGATCGCCTTCTCGGCACGTTTCGGAGAGCGCTTTGGCGACATGCTTGAGCACCTGGTCTCCGGTCGGGTGGCCATAGGTGTCGTTGAAAAGCTTGAAATTGTCCAGATCCATCATAATCACCGACAGCGGGCGGTTCTGCTGTACGGCGGTTTCAAACTCGCGGTCCAGGCGTTGATGGATGGCGCGATGGTTGTAGAGTTCGGTGACCGAGTCGCGGTCGGCGGCGTGCTTTGCTGTCTGGTACTGACGCGCATTGTTCAGCGCCGCGCCGACTTCCAGGCCAACCCCTTCGATGATCTTAACATCGGAAGCGTCGAAGTCGCTCATCCATCGCACGAAGCCCACGGACCCGAGGATCTGCCCTTGCCAGAGCAGGGGCGCCCGGAGATAGGCGCCGGCGCATCCCGCGCCGCCGGGCATATGGATGACCTCGATCTCGCGGCAGCGGGGGAGCTGATCGATCCAGTTCAGACCTGGGCCGCTCTGCTCGAAACCTGTTTGGCGAACAATTGGGAAATTGGCTTCCGATAAAGAGGCGGGATCGCCCAGCCGTATCACGGCCGCGTCTGCTCCGAGAAGGTTCGGCGCATGCTCCAGAACCTGGTTCAGGACTTGATCGTGGTCGAGAGTGGTGTTGATTTCTTTTGTGAGGCGGTGCAGCGCGGCCAGCTGCTCCGTGCGCCACTCCAGCTGGCGCGTTCGCTGTGCGACCGTTTCTTCCAGACCTTCGTTGGTGCGGCGCAGCTGCAAAGTCAGGCGGCGGTTCTCGGTCAGCGTGAACATCTGTCGCAGGATCACCAGCAATATCAACACAAGGCCCGTTACGAGGGTCGATACGCCGATCTGATGAAACGGCGGTTCGTTGTAATCGCGGATGCAGATTACGGCGAATGCGGCGAACGCGGCCAGATACGGCAGGATCATTTGCATCAGGCTTGTCTGCGCGTTCCTTGTCCGCTCCGTGATGGAGACTGCTTTGTTCGAGCCGGGCAGCCATGTTGGGAGCACCAGCGCGAAACCGATCATGATCCATGAAAACGAACAGGCCCAGTCCGTCCAGCTTCCCGTCTTATAAGTCCCGTTGAGGGTCATGATGGCGAACGAGGTGTCGAAAAACGCGAGCAGGGTCATACCGGCGGCGAGGAATGCGCAGGATCGCCGCATCACGCGATCCGCCGTCATTGTCTTGAGCAGGACGATGACGCCGAAGATTGTTATGACATCGCCGAGGGGGTAGGCCACGGTGATGATTTTCCCCAGCGTGGGCAGGTCCGATGTCTCCCACTGGCGGTCGATGACGAAATGCCAGCTCAGCATTCCGGCGCCGAGCGCGGCGATCGCGCTGTCCAGGATCAATTTCGTCCGCCCCGCCACCGGCATGCTGCCGAACAGCAGAAATACGCCCACGATCAAACAGGGATAAGCGCCGAGGTAGCCTACGTCAGACCATCCCGGGAAAGGAACCTCCACGCCCCGGATGCTTTCGTAATAGGTCCAGGTGCATTGTCCCAGCGCAAACGAAAGACAGGCGATACCGATCAGCAGCCAGCCGACACGGCGCATCGGGCTCATGCGGCGGCCCCGTAAGAAGTAGAAGACGCCGCCGATCCCCGAACAGATTGGGGGGATGATCTGATAGGTGTTGAAAAAGGCGTGGTAGAACTCGGGCGTTCCAGGGCGAAGGATCAGCATGGCGATAAACACCATGGCGTAAATGATCGCTGCTCCAATAATGCCTTTTTGTAATCTGGACATGCGACTCGATACTCTTTTCCTCCGCAGGAAGGACACTGGGTTACCGGTCCGATGCGGAGATGATAGCCGTGACGCCCGCATACGGCGCCTATTCCACTCGGTAATAATACTCGCTTATTGTTTCGGCAAAAAACGCTTCGAGCATTAGGCTATCATGACACTATGTCACCAAAATCCGCAATCCGGCGCAGGACGTCCCGGTCTTGAACGGTAACGGTCCTTCCGCTGACGGTGATGGCCCCGGATTCCCGCAGGCTGCCCAGGGTTCGAGAGACGACATCGCGCACGGTGCCGATTTGGCTTGCAATCTCCTCATTGGCGCCCTCTAGACGGAACGTCGGGCGCCCTTCCGAGGCGCGCAGCAGATAGGCCGCGAGACGAACGCGGACGCTGTGCATGGTTTGCGCCTCCAGCATCACCACCAGTTTGCGCATTCGTATCGAGAGCGCGCGCAGCGCGAGGATCGCAATCTGTGGATGCAGCGCCATCATTGATTGAAACTGATCGCGTGGCACCACCAGCACGCGCGTCCCGTCCTCGGCCGCCTCCGCGCTGGCCGGGTAATTGCCGCCGTCAAACAGCGGCAGCTCGCTCACGCTGCTCCCCGGCGCCTCCAGCCCCAGTGTCAGCTCGCGTCCCCGGCTGTCCAGTTTGTAGACCTTGACGGCGCCAGACAGTACGACGATGAGGCCAAGACAGGCGTCCCGCTCCGAAACCAGCAGTTCGCCCCGGCTGAGTTTCCGCTCGCGTCCCGCCGCCGCGATCTCCGCAAGCACTGTCTCCGGCAGCTCTTTCAGAAATGGAACCCGCGCCAATGCTTCTTTACGCTCCATCACGCGCCATTTCCTTCTCCCGAACGCCCGCTATGACGAAAGTCATTGTGCGCGAGCGCATTCCTGCGGTATCGTAGCGCTGTAATCGTCCTCATAGCGATTAGTATAGCGCACTGATGCTCGAAACGTCAGGCGCCCTTTCGGAAAAGGAAACGAAACCATGGCCTACGTCATCACCGAGCCTTGCGCCGGAACCAAGGACAAATCGTGCGTCGCCGTCTGCCCGGTGGACTGCATCCATGAGGGAACCGTCGAAGTGGACGGTGTCATGATCGACCAGCTCTTCATCGAGCCCAATGAGTGCATCGACTGCGGTCTCTGCGAGCCTGAGTGCCCTGTGGATGCGATCTTTATGGAAGATGAAGTCCCGGCGCAATGGTCCCAGTATATCGAGATCAACGCCGAGTTCTACAAGTCTGGCAAACGCGCGTAGTCAAAACTCGCCCCGGCCTTCGGCTGCCCTGCCGGGGTGGGTTACCCGCTCTTTCTTAGCTCCGTCGGCGACATCCCCGTCGCCGCTCGGACGATCTTGCTGAACTGCCTCGGATCTTCGACCCCCACTTGCGCTGCGACGATATGCACGGGCAAGCCCGTGCTGCGCAGTAAATGGCCGGCGCGGTCGACGCGCCGCTGCCGGATATATCCCACCACTGTCGTATCAAACCGTTTACGAAAGAGGCGTGTCAGATGGTTGTGCGACACGCCGAGTTCGGCGGCGAGCGCTTCCACGACGATCGGTTCGCTGAGCCGCATTTCGATCCGTTCGCACGCCTGAAAGAGCGCGGCGGGATTGTTGTGCACCTCGGGCTTCGCCGCAGTTCGGTCGGCGAGCCGCCACAACAGGTCCCAAAGCCGCACCTCCGCGCGCTCCGGATTGATCCGGAAACACGCGATCCCTTCCTCCAAAGATTTATAAAAATCGGCGTAATCTCCGCCCAAATCCTGCATCGCCGGGACGGCGCGGGCGCCGCCCGCCGACGGGGGGAAGGCGAAGTGGGCGCACAGGTGCGTAGAGCGATCCGGGAAGTGATAGACGGCTTCGACATCAGGCGGCGTCAGGCTGACGAATCCGGGGCGGATTGGGAGCAGGACGTTGGCGATATCCATACTCGCCTGATAAGCGTAGAGATGCAGCGCCCAATAGCCGCGCGTGCGGTGGCGCTCCACGCGATCGGGGCCGTGGACGCCCACCGCCATCAGACGGGCGTCCGGGCGTTCGGACAGAGGGAGGCTCCAGGAAAGGTCTGGGATATTCATGGTGATTTTTGATAACAGAAAGAGTGAGAATGTCTCTGTACGGTTTGTTCCGTGCGTGATATAGTATAACCAATCCCATATCCGCGATGCAACCGTCTTTCATGGAGACCCAAAATGCTGACACCCGAACAGATCGCTTTTTATCACGAGAACGGCTACGTCGTCGTTCCGTCGCTCTTTACCGCCGAGGAAGCGGCGGTGTATCGGGCGGAATCGCATGCGCTCATCGAGCGGCTTGCAGCTGTGCGTAATGTCGACGCCGCGTGGGGCAGCGCCCAGACCGTGACCGCCAAGAAGACGCGGCTGCTGCACTGTCACGATGTCCAGTTCTACTCCGCCGCCTTCACGCGGCTTCTGGTGGACGAGCGTTTCGCCGGCGCGGCGGCCAGTATTGTTGGGCCGAACGTGCAGCTGCACCACACCAAGATGTTTATCAAGCCCTCCGAGACCGGCGCGCCGTTCCCCATGCATCAGGACGCCCCGTACTTCCCGCACGACAACCATTCGATGATCGCCGCCATTATCCACTTCGATGATGCGCCGCTGGAAAAAGGCTGTCTGAGAGTTGTCCCCGGCTCGCACAAGCTCGGCATGATCGAGCATGAGAGCGAGGGCAATTTCCATCTATCCGCCGAAGCTTATCCCGTCGAAGAGGCGCTGCCGCTGCCGGCGAAGGCCGGCGATATCGTCTTCTTCTCCTATCTTACCATTCATGGTTCGGGCGTCAACGAAAGCAGCGAAGCGCGCACGACACTTCTCGTGCAGATGCGCGATCCTTCGGATCCGCCGACGATTCAGACCCATGAATCGCTAGGACAGGGCATGATGATTGCGGGGATCGACCCGACCTGCCGTATTAAAATTAAGTAAAGGCGTCCCTTTGAAACGATTTCCGTATCTCCATCTCCGAGGCGGCGCCCCCTTGCTTTTCGCCGCCCTATCAAGTTTCACACTGTCCTCCGCAGCTTTAAAAGCCGCGCCTCTCGCCGGAAGCCATATCCTGTGGGAGATCGGCCAGGCGGATGGCGACGATCGGGAGCTTGCCCTTGGTCCCAGCGGCTACGCAGATTACAAGCAGGACGCCGTTTTTACCGTCGGCGCAAGCGACCCGCGCAAGGAATGGCCGTATGTCCTTCCCGGACCGGCCGACGGCTGGGCCGGGGGCGTCGCCCATACCGCCACTATCGTCTTCGCCGCCGATCGGGTCGCCCCGACGGGCGATTGCCGATTGACTCTGCATTTTATCAACGCGCATGGCGGCCGGCCTCCGGTTCTCAAGATCACGGTCAATGGACAAACATGGACCAAGCCCACGCCGGCGGGGGCTGAAAGCGACGACTCCATTGAGGGACATCCCGAGATGGGACATAAATTCGATCTCGATCTCGATTTCCCCGTCAGTCTCCTGAAGGTCGGGGCGAATACGATTCAGATCCAAAACGGTCAGGGCGCCTGGGCGATCTGGGACGCCGTGACCATGACCGCGCCCGAGGGCGTGACTGTCGGCGCCGCGCCTGTGGTCACCAAGATCGTCGCGGCGGCTTGGGCGCCGGATGTACTCGTTCGAGGCGCCAAAGGGCTTCAGCAGAACCTTTCGCTTACCACACTCAACACCGGGCCGGAGCGCACTGCCCAATTGAAGGTCGGAGACGCGCCGGTCCAAACCATCACGCTCGCGCATGGGCAAGGCTCCATGAACGTTCATTATCCCAGCGTTGATCATGTCGTGACGGATCAAGTCCAATTGCTTTCGCAAGGGAAGCCGCTAGGCGAGGCGCTGTCGGCCGAGCGCACGCCGGCTCGCCAGTACACCGTCTATATTTTGCCGCACTCCCATACGGATATCGGCTATACCGATGTGCAGCCGGACGCGCTGGCGAAGCATCAACGTTATCTGGAAGAGGGAATGGCGCTGGCCTCCCAGACCGCGCATCGCACCCCGGACGCACGCTTCAAATGGAACCTTGAGGTTCTTTATGAGGCCGACGAGTGGCTGAAAGCGGCGACGCCGGCTCAGACCGCGCAGTTTGTAAAATCCGTGAAGAGCGGCGGCATCGGCCTGGATGCGCTTTACGCGAATGAATTGACTGGGTTATGCCGTCCCGAGGAATTAGTATCGTATCTGGCTTGCGCTAATCGCATCCGGGAGAAATATAAACTTCCGATCGATGCGGCGATGATCAGCGACGTTCCGGGTTATACCTGGGGTCTTGTCTCCGTGATGGCCCAGAGCGGCGTCAAGTACTTCTCGCTGGGGCCGAACTCGGGCGACCATACGGGCTATGCACATCAGTGGGATAATGAGGCCTTTTACTGGCAGGGAGCATCCGGCAAGGACAAAGTCTTGATGTGGCAAAGCCCCGCGCCTTACAATCCGCCGGGGTTTGAAGACAATGACGCCTCCGTCAAGCGTTTCATGGCCCGATATCACAGCCGTTTCCCAAACTCGCCGTATGATATGGTCTATATTCGCTACACGACGGGCGACAACGCCGGCGCCGAGCCGAAGCTTTCGGCGTTTGTCGAGGACTGGAACAAGCGCTACGCCTATCCGCATCTGGTGATCTCCACCACGAGCCATATGTTCCACGAGTTCGAGGCAAAGTACGGGAGCAAACTGAAGACCTACAGCGGCGACTATACCGGATACTGGGAAGACGGCGCGGCGTCCACGGCGCAGGCCACGGCGACCAACCGCACCGCCGCCGAGGAGATCGCGCAGAACGAGATCCTCTGGTCCATGCTCAATCCCGCCCAGTATCCGCACCACCGGTTCACCGACGCC
>JAOQAA010000359.1 GCA_025963815.1 Capsulimonas sp. | reverse complement strand
ATACTCGTGAAACTGGAGACCCGAAGAGTCAATCAAGCGACCGCGAAACTTCTCGTTGATGGTCCCACGCTGACGACGCAAACAGATGATAGTAACATCGCAAACTATTTCAACATCGGCTCCGATCAAACAGTGGACACGAAGGTTGAAGAACTGCAAGCCAACCCGCTCATGAGCCAGGTAGGCCAGCACACTCACAATGCGAAGGTCATGGTCGCCTCGGTGAAGGGCACGAATGTTATCGGCATCACCGGTGAGTCGACGGATAAAAAGGACGCCGCCAGGGCTCCTAACTTACTTATTCAGCTTTATCTCGCCAACAAGGCGAAAACGGATCTGCAGGAGATCCATAAGGCGCAGGCATTCGCCCAGAAGCAGATCGCATCCGCGCAGGCGCGATTGAACAGCGCCAATACCCGAAATCGCGAACTCAAGCGCAAAGGCGGCTTTGTCGATATCAAATCCAGCCGAGACGACGCCAGCGCACGTGTGGCGACACTGACGCAGCAGTATCAGTCGGCGCAGGCGTCGCTGGCGGGAGCGCGGGCGCTGGTGAGCGGTTTGCGCACCCTGGTGGCCGCCGAGCCGGCGACTCTCGACGTGCAGATCCGGCAGACCAATGCCGAGATCGCGACGCTGAAGTCCCGCATCACACAGCTTGACCTGCAGCGCAGTCAGATGATGCTCCCCGGCGGATATACCGCAAAGGCTCCGCAGGTCAAGGCAATCGACGCCGAGATCTCCACGCTTCAAACACGGCTTGCCGGACTGCCGGCCGTCTCGACCACGATGACGAGTAATCCGAACACGGTGCGCGAAAGTCTTCGCACCAAACTCGCCTCCAGCGAAGGAGATGTGGCGAACCTGGAAGCCAGCGTTCTGGAATCCAAAAGCCTGCTGACCCAGGCGAAGAACGAGCTTGCGACATTCCCCACGTACGAAGCGCCCGCCGAGCAGATCCAAAACGAACATGATGCGGCGCTGTCTGCTTATCAAATGTACTCCACGACGCTGCAAAACCTGAACCTGCGCGAGCAGGCCCGGCACGTCTCGGCGCATGTGATCGAACCCGCCGTCATCCCTTCCCAGCCCGTACGGCCGAAGAAAGCGCTGAACTTCCTGTTCGCCATCATTATGGGCGGCGTGATCGGTATCTTGATGGCGCTTCTTCAGGAGTACCTGGATGACCGGCTGAACTCCACGGAAGACGCCGAACGCCTTCTGGGACTGCCGTCGCTGGGACGCGTGCCGCAGCTGTCGCGAGACGATGCGCTTCTTCTGTCCAACATGGGCGGGCCTCATCCGGAGCTGGAAGCTTACAAGACGCTGCGCACCAATATTCACTTCGCCGCAATCGATACGCCGTTCCGGTCACTGCAGGTGACGTCGTCAAGCCCGGGAGAGGGCAAGACGACGACCGCCACCAATCTGGCCTACGCCATGGCGGCCGACGGTAAGCGAGTTGTTCTGATCGACACGGACCTGCGACGCCCGTCGGTGCACAAGCATCTCGACCTGTCGCAGACACCGGGCGTAACGGAAATCCTGGTCGGCGATGCGACGCTTCAGGAAGCGCTGCAAGTCAGCCCCAACTTCCCGAACCTGTCCGTTTTGGCCGCCGGCACTATTCCGCCCAACCCTTCCGAGCTGCTGAACTCACAAAAGTTCCGCAGTATGGTGGAGCAGCTTTCTTCGCGCTGTGACATCATTATCTTCGACAGCGCTCCGGTGCTGGCGGTGGCCGACGCACAGATCGTGGCGTCTCAGGCCGACGGCGTCGTACTTGTCGTGGCGAACGGCGAGACGCGCAAAACCGCCGCCAAGCAGGCCCAGACCTTGCTGCGCCGGGCGCGGGCCAATGTGATTGGCGTCGCGTTCAACAAGATGAACGTGAAGGACACGCCCGCTTATTACCAGTATACGGCTGCGACTTCCACGGAAGCACTGCCGGGCCGCAACGGCCACTCGACGCGCCAGATCGAAACCGAAGGTACGAAAAAATGAAAATGAGCAAGTCTTCAGTTTTCGCGGCGGCTTTGATTGTTCCGCTCGCGTTTGTCGGAACGGCTCCGTCGTTTGCCGCTATCAATCAACGCGTGGGCGGAAACGCCGCAATAGCGCCGCTGTCTCCGCTGTACAAACTTACCGTTGGCGATACTCTCGACATCTCCGTGATGGGGCATGAAGATCTCAAGTCGTCCGTGACGATTCTTCCCGATGGAAGCTTTAATTTTCCAATCGCCGGACATGTCGTCGCGGAAGGACTAACCGTATCCCAGCTGACCGCAGCGGTCACGAAGCGTCTCAGCGACCAGTTGAACCAGCCGTCCGTGACGATTGTGGTCCGCAGCAGCGCGCCGCAGCAAGTGAGTGTCCTGGGAGCCGTGAAGACGCCCGGGCTTTATAATTTCAAACCGGGCTGGCGCCTTCTGGAAGCCTTCGCCGCGTGTGGCGGCGCCGCTCAGGACAATTCGTTGACCCAGGCGACGTTAATTCGGGACAACGGCAAGACCAGCACGCCCATCGACGTTCCAAAATTGATGCAGGGTGGGGACGACTCGCTGAACCTGCCGCTTGAGCCGGGTGATGTGCTGCTGGTACAGCAGCGCGATCCATCCATCGCGCAGGTGCAGGTGAGCGGCCATGTGCTGCATCCCGGCTCATACTCGGTTCCCGCCGGCGGCGGCACCATTGTCAGCCTTCTGGCGCAGGCGGGCGGCCCTACCGACGACGCTGCTCTGGCTCAGGCTCAGGTGATGCACGCCGGCGATATTCGCACCGTCAATTTGCGGCCTCTGATGGGCTCACTGAGCGAATCCGCCGCCGCGCCGCGTCTCGTGCCTGGGGATGTGCTGTTGATCCCTGAAAATAAGCTGCGCTTCGCAGTCTGGGGAGAAGTCGCCGCGCCACGCGCTTATACCTATCCAGACGACGCGGGGGTGACGGTTTCCGACGCGCTCGCGAGCGCCGGCGGTCCGACCAGCCAGGCAAACAAGAAAGACGCGAATATCCTGCGCAAAGGCCCCGACGGCAATGTGACGGCGATCAAAGTCAATCTGGACGATGTCCTGTCCGCGAAACCGGGCGCGATGAATGTTGCGCTCCGGCCGGATGATATTCTCTATGTCCCCAGCAAAGGACAGCCTGGACCGGGAATGCGTGAGTTCCTGATTCTCATTCCGGTCGTCAGCCTGCTGATGCGTCGCTGATAGCCACCGTTGCGTCCGCGCCGCATCCAATGGAGAACCATGCGCTAGATACGCAAAACCGCGCTGAAACTATTCACTAGCGTGGGGATGACAGTCATC
>JAOQAA010000327.1 GCA_025963815.1 Capsulimonas sp. | reverse complement strand
CCGTGAACGACACCCTCGGCCCGCCGCCCCATTCCGGCCCCGTGACGCTCGCCGATGTCGTCAACCCCACGGGGGTCAAAGTTTTCCAGGATTATTACAACAAGAAGAAAGGCCAGGCGGAAGTCGTGGGAGTGCACTTCGGCGGCGGAAATTACGTGTGCGTCGACGGCCACACCAAGTTCCAGCGCGGCGGCGTGGCCAATGCCGGCGCGATCTTCGCCAAGTGGTGGCAGGAATCGTGACGCACTGATAGTGCTTTACGGCGCTTCAAAGAGCGTATCGATATCTCGTGGAGTTCAGGAGATTTGAAGGAACGTGTGACGCCGAGACCGGGCATCGCACGCAGCAGCGTGAAAGACTGTCGGATGGCTTCGATGGCCTGGTGGGCAACTTCCGCGCCGGCGTGATCCGTAAGATAATCAGCAATTTCAATAAGGTCGGAAAGCGCAGCCGGGGATTCGACACTTTTGAGCATTATGGCTGCTGTTTCGCTGCGCGCTGTTCGATCCGTGCGTGAAGCTGATCCCAAATATCATCTGTGACGGAATGGGTATGTCCCTTGTAGCCTTCCAGCAAAAGCTCTTCCAGGTGCGCTTGGTCTTGGATTGTGCCGGGGGGTGTGGGAACGCTGGCGACAGCGGCGTCATCATCCACATAGACACGCAGTTTCTGGCCAGAAAACGACTGGGTTAACAATTCCGCGATTTCGGCTCCAGTTCCTTCTAATATTCTCGTCATGTCGTCTCTCCTCCATGCCAATCTATGATGATTATATCATATTGGGCTTTGCGTTGCTCCGTGTTTTCGAATGCTCCCTTGCGGGTAAATGGGATTATCAGGCTAGGATAGCCGAGCCCAAACTAACAAGGAGCGTATCATGGCGATTAATGAAGATATTGTCGAAGGCAAACTGAAGCAGGCGGAGGGCAAAGCGCAGGATGTGCGTGGCGACCTGACCAATAATCCGGACGATGACGCTGCCGGCAAGGCTAAGCAAGTCGAGGGCAAGATCCAGGAAGGCTTTGGCAAGGCCAAAGAAGCCGTCAAGGACGCGCTCGATTAAGTCTAGAAGTAAGAAACACCCCGCGTTGCATTGCTGCCGCGCGGGGTGTTGTTGTTTGTGTCGAGAGCGCCGTATGTCGCGAAATGCTACTGGCATTCATCGCTATGCAGGTCTGGGCGGCAGGGGATACTGCCGGGCTGTCGCGGAACGGCGATCGAATGCGTGGGATGCTGGGAGAGTATGATGATCCCTTTGGTCAAAGTAATCGTTGTGGCGACGAGAAGAACAAGAGCCATGATCGCCCACGCCGACGCAATGCGCGCTGTCCTGACGGCTTCCCGAGGATCCGGGAGCGACCACCGGGGCAGGTCGCCATCGCGCACGGCATTGGCCAGCAGCTGGGACACGCCGACGAGCTTTGCAAAGCGTGACTGACAGCGCGGACATATGGCGAAGTGGGTCTGCGCCATGATCCGCCGCCAGATCGTCAGCTCACCATGCGCCAATAATAAAATGTCTTGATCGGTAGTATGAAACATAATGGATCATTTCGGAGGGAGTATCCCATCGGACTTCAAAGCGCGTTCACTAGATTTAAACCCGACTCGACGATCCCGTGCGCCCTGTAAAACTGATACTTAACCGTGTTTTGATTGCGCTTCAGAGTCTCCGCAATCTCAGGAAGTGTTAGCCCGGCGTAGTAATAAAGCTCAATGACCTCTCGCTGCGCCGCGGGAAGCTGCGAGAGGATGGAGTTCAGCGCGTCTCTCAGGTCCACGGCGGCATAGGGATCGCTCTGTGTCGCCATGGTCCGTTCGATCTCGGGCGTGATTTGCTCCGCGATGGATTTTGCGCGGGCTCGGTGATGGTCGCCGATTTTATGGACGGCGATGCCGAACAGCCAGGCTTTAAACCGAGCGCGATGCGTATATTCCGGCAATTTTGTCCAGGCGGCCATCCATGTCTCCTGCAAAATATCGTCGACGGCTTCCGCGCTGTCTAGCCGCCGCGCGAGGAAGCCGCGCACGAGCGGTCGATGAGTGCGAACGAGAGAGTCGAACGCCCTTTGGTCGCCACGCTGCGCGGCCGCGATCAGATCGGCTTCCGCTTCCTCGCCGCTTTGCGGGCGACGCCTGATTGTCCGCCATAAGTTCAACGCCGCCCCATCTTTCTGATATTAAAATATTCCCTGCTGCTCTGCATGAAAGAGATCGTCAATATATGGCAAAAAGTTTGGATTAATCCGCGCCAGGGTGAAAGAACGATTATTTATTGTGATTACGTTGTTTCTATTTTCCGGAGTAAGAGGCTTACGCGCCTTTATCGTCGGAAGCGCTTGTTTTTGGACAGATGGCGCGGCAGCATTGATCGAGCCTGCGGATTGTCTTTGGAGCCGCGCGCGACGCTTCATCGCAAGAAGGTGTTTCCTCCAATTGTCACGATGCCGGCGATGCGCTTCTCCAATCAACTTTACCTCATGCGGGTCATTCTGCGCCTTTGCTCGCTCATACAGCTCCATGTATGCACATTGCTCCTCCGCAGCGGACGGAGTTTGATCCGTGAGAAATCGATGTCTCATGGCTGTGGAGTATGTGAATGGTCCAGACACAGGCGCAGTGCTTCTGGTTGTCGCCTGCACCGCCGAATAATTTTGGATTATCGCGCCGCCAGCGGCGAGAAGGCTGCACAGGACGCCGAGAGCGATCACATCATTGAGCTTCAATTGACTTCTCCTAGTAAGCAATAACAACAAAAGAGATTGCGGATTTCTTTGGCGTTCGGTCATTGCCGACCAGAATGCTCGCCGCTTTCTTATGTTAACTAGATCGCTGCTTAGGAGGGAAAAGTTGGGAGAGTTCTCAGTGATTATTTCGACGGTCAGTTTGTGCTGAATGTCGCGAGAATATCCGG
>JAOQAA010000306.1 GCA_025963815.1 Capsulimonas sp. | reverse complement strand
CATGACTACAAATTTCATCTACTAATCTCGTTAATCTTTTTTAGAGCAAGGGCGTTCCCAGCTTCAATAGGGCTTTCTCGTTGAACGGCCAAGGGTTCACGAAGAACGATTCTATAGTTATCCTCGTCGACATCAAAGTTCACCTTAGACGGATCTAACGTAAATGTCTTAGCCCCATAGCCAGGTACCTCTATTCTAATCCGTGGCCACTCAGATTTGTTACGCCAAATATCAGCTTCTATGGTGTCGCCGGAAATTCGGACTGGGGACGGCTGTACTGAAACAATAACACCATTTTGCGGGACGGGGTGTGGTCTGCCGTGTTCATCGCTGACCGCCAGTGTCCCGGAAACGGTCCACTGCGAGTTCGGAGGATTCCGAACTGCTAGAACTATGGATTTCACAAGAAAAATAGATGCGATCAGCGTTAGGAAGTAGGCTGCAAACGCCCCACCAGCGCTAATGGTGAGAGACTGAAAGGGGCCACTTAATGTGACGGGAGTGTTGGGGAAGAGCCGGTAAATTAGGACGGCGGGCAACAAAGGAAGAAAAATCCATAGGGCGTAAGTTGCCATCAGCAGCAAAACATCTAAAGTATCGCTGTTCATATCCGCGCTCCTCGAGGCAAAAAGGCATGACGAGACGACACTGTCAAGCTACTGTGATAGCCGCGTGGTCCGTCGCGCTTTTCGCGTTCCTAAGTGTCGCCTTATCTCCGGTGAATGGAACGCCGCCTCAAGCGCATGACCGAGCTGTAGAAACCGCCCTTCAATTTTTCGACGCCCTGGACAACGGCGACTTGGAGACGATTGAGCGGGAGGCGAGCTCGGACGTAGTCCAGTATTTTATGTCTTTCGCGCAGGTCCGAAAGCAAAAATTTGGATCGCGTTGGGGAGGTGAGCGGAGTGACCGAGAAATCGTACATGTGGAGAGAGATGGACAAGTAGGAGAAATTGTTACGCTGCGTGCACGATATGAAGCCGCAACTCTTGAACAGATCGCGTATGTTAATTGCTCTTCTGCCTGTCGCGTAATGGCGTATAAGGAAGGGCCAGTCGGTAATTAGTGGGGATTTCGGTGGCGGGCGCAAAAATCCCTCCACCCAAGGCGTGATGATCGCGTGAGAGAAAAAGGGATTGTTGCACGTGTCGCCAGAACCTCGATCTGTGAGAGGTTTTTGGAGCCGTACGAGACACAGGGGCGCTAATGCGTGAGATCAAGCAAGACGATGACGACGGATGTGGGTTAGCCTGCGTCGCGATGGTTGCGAACACCACCTACGCTGCAGTCCTTGAGACCTATCGAGATGTCTGCGGAGCGGACTTGGACGACAAGGTCGAGCCGACGCGACTTCCAGCGCTCAAGGAGATTATGCGCCGACACGGCGTGACGATCGAGGGCCGAGGAAGATGGATCGGCAAGCGACAGCCCGCTGATCTTGACCTCGATTGCCCTGCTCTCTTCAAGATGAACCCTCGCGCCGGGGGTAAATGGCATTGGGCGATCTGGGACCATCGCAGTAGTCGCCTCCTCGACCCGAAAGTGCCGAGCTATAAAAAGAAAAAATTCATCTCCTACTGGAAGCTTCGGCCTGCGATCATGCCGAATTGAGATGTCACCCTTCCCGGTTAGGTTGGTTAGGTTCCCGCGGTTTCGTTTCGGTGACAGTTTCGTTTCGGTGACAGTGCATTTATCTTTCCGAAAATCATAGCACGGGTTTCGGTGACAGGGTTTCGGTGACAGTGCATTTCTCTCTAGGATTCGGCGCAACTGCATTCGCGCCGGGCCCGCCCTCTTCACACAACAAACCGCCCCTTCCCGAACCCAAATTCAGCCAACGAACCGCAAACCCCTCAGCCATTGACCATCGTCCGAAAAGAAGCGACCAAAGCGCGGTGATTGCCAGGCGCCGGCCAGGGAGGCGCCTTTTCGAACTCGAACCCGGCAGCTGGAGGACGATCATCTTGCGCAAGCTCATCAGCGCGGCATGGATCCTGATTGCGTCGCCCGCGGCGTTCTTGCTGGCTTCGGGGCCGGCCACCGCTGCGGATCAGGTGATCGACGCATTCGAGGCCGCGCAACAGACGGCGTGGAACGCGCATGACGCCAACGCTTATGCTGCCACCTTCGACGAGCACGCCGACATCATTACATCGCTCGGCTGGCATTGGACCGGTCAGGCGGAGGTCGCGCGCAATCTCGGCGACGGCTTCAAGGTCGTTTATGCCCAGGCGCACCTGCGGGTATCGGACGTGCAGGTTCGTACGCTGACGCCCGAGCTGGCACTGGTTACGCTCAGCTGGTCGATCGACGGCGCGCGGACACTCGACACCGGGCTGCCGGCCGGGGAGCAGCACGGCCTCGAAACCCAGCTCCTCCAGCGTCGCGGCGAAAGCTGGCGCATTCTTTCCCAGCAGGACACGGCGGCGGCGGCGCCAGTGCCGGCCCCGTCGCCCGCTTCCCCGCAGAATCCCGGGCAGGCGGCGCCACCCGCCACGACATTCCCGGCAACGCCGCCGCCTGTCCGCCGGTGCATTGTCGCGCGCGCAAATGGCGAATGCCTTATCTATGGCAAACCAAAACCGGCCCCGGCGCACTGAAGCCTCGAATTCGGCGCGGCCCCTCGATTCAATCCGACGGCCGCCCATGGCAAGGTGTGAGGATCGGACGGAGCTTGCCCGCAAGCCTCGCCCCGCTCTTTCTCAGCGTTGACTATATAGATTGATCACACCGGCTGTTCGCCGGCGGAACAGCCATACTGCCGGCTGATGCTCATGCGGCCGGTGGCGAAGGCGATCCCGCGTGCCTCGGGCGCGGACGCCGCGCGACGCGAAACCCGCTTTCACCCTCGCAAAAGTCTATACTTGCGATGTCTTGAGTGCTCAGGTTACCGAGCATGCCGTGGAAGAAAGCGCAACAAAAATAGACGGAAGTCGCTCAGGATATACTACATTTCCAGCGCCGAGGCGCCCCGAATCCGCGCGGAAAAATCGCACGTCGGGTCGCAAAAGTGCCGAATCGTAAAATACTGTAGTGTCTGGAGATCGCGGGTGGCGTCAGATTAGCCTGACAAGCAACCGGAGTTGAAACGAATATTACAGAATTACATACCCCACACCCACTCGCCAAACCCCGCTCCCGCGCGAACCCCGCAAAACCTGCCCTCCTAAATCGGCAACCGCGTCGTCGCCTTCACCTCTTCCAGCACGGCATAGGTCCGCGTCTCGCGCACCCCCGGGATGCTCGTCAGGATATCGCCGAGGAATCCGCGATAGGCGGCCATGTCAGCCACCCGCACCTTCAGCAGATAGTCGAATCCGCCCGCGACCATATGGCATTCGAGCACCTCGGGAATGTCCGTCACCCTGGCCGCGAACGCAGTGAACACATCGTCGGTGGTGCGATCGAGCACCACCTCGACGAAGATCAGCAATGCCCGCCTGAGCTTCGCCGGATCGAGCAAAGCGGTATAGCCGAGGATCACCCCGCTGCCCCGAAGCCGCTTCACCCGGTCGAAACAGGCGGCGGGCGACAGGCCGGCGCGGCTCGCCAGTTCCTGGTTCGTGATCCGC
>JAOQAA010000297.1 GCA_025963815.1 Capsulimonas sp. | reverse complement strand
AGCCGGTGGAACACAATGGTCATTCTGCGGGGAAGACCTGCGGAACATGCACATGAAACGACAGCAATAAAGCTTATGGAGCAGACATATACCCTGGAACTGAAGGACTACCTTCAGTTCCAGGCGTTTATCATCAAACGCAACCCGAAATACTCACGCCAGCGGTATCTGATGATGCTCATCGCCCCAGTGGTCACCGCGCTTATGACCACTGCGCTGCGGCTGCCCTGGGAACATATCCTTCTTTTCAGCGCTCTCGCCGCCGCGATCTGGATCCCTTATCTCCTCTTCGCCTACCGCAAAGCGATGTCGAGCCAGCTAAAGCTCAGCATCGGGTCGACCGGCTTGTTCACCGCCGTGATCAATCCAGACCGGCTTAGCCTCGAAGGTCCGATCCACGAGCTGCGCACTCGCTGGGAGAAGGTCGTGGAGATTACGGAATCCGCGCATCATCTGGTGTTTTTATACGGTCCGGTCTACGGGAGCATCATCCCCAAAGCCGCCTTCCGCGACGCCGAACACGCCCGCGAGTTCCTGGAAACCGCCCACGCCTACCAGAACGGAATGCTGCGTGACGCGCCCGATTCCCTCTCGACCGCCTGGCCGCCGGCGCCGCAGCGCAGGAGAATCGACCCTTGAGCGAGAGTCAGCCCGAGCAGAAGACACTCGAAGAACAGGTCCGCGCGCTGACGGCGCGGCTGGATCACGTGCAGCAAGTGTCGGCGCTCAGCGCAAAGATCGAGAAGCTGAAGTTCTACCGCGACGAAGACGCGCGCGAATGGGCGCTGCTTTCCAACCGCGTGAACGCCTATGTCACCTCCCAATCGTTTTTGGTGTCGGCCAGCGTGGTCGCCATGGGCAACTCCGCGCCGCACGGCCATTTGTTCCGTCTGGTGATTCCACTGATCCTGGGAATGATCGGTTTAGGAACGTCCGTGCTCGCCTACCAAGCCGTCACCAGCGCGATGGACGTGATCCGGCTTTGGCGGGATAAATGCGCCGCCCTGACGTCCACCCACGCCCACACAGAAGCCCTCGACGATTACTATGTCGTCCGCGGCCAGCGCTACAACTGGCTGCAAGCCGTCAACCAAAGCCTCTTCGCCCGCTTCCGCGCCCAGGTCGCCGACCCAGAAATCGACGAGATCCACGTCCGCAGCCTCAAATTCGCCCTGCTCACGCCCTGGATCTTCGGGACCGCCTGGGTCGTGTTCGCCCTCCTGGAAATCTACTTCTACTTCCTCACAGGCCACTGACACACATAGACGCCGCGTCCGAACTGCCAACGCTATGAATCAGGTACCATCACGACATGGAACAAGCCTTTCGTGTGGAGATCAAGGATTATCTTCAGTTCAACACGTATCTCGTCAATCGCAGTCCGAGGCTCAAATTTATTCGGTTCTTGAACAGGTTTGCTCTGCCGCTGATGCTCTGCGGCGGCCTGTACGCCTCGGGGATACTGTCGTCATTCGTATTCGCTCCCGCTGCCGTCGCCATCTTCGTTCTCTTTTTCTTCTCCAGCAAATCACAGCTTCACACCATTTTCAAGAGGTCGTACAACGCGGATACGACGGGCGCGTGCGTGATTGAGATCACGCCGGAGATGTTTCGGTTCCAAAATCCGGAGTATGAGATCCGTGCGAAGTGGGAGAAGATCAGCGGCGTGGCGCTCACGGAAACACATGTCGTTTTTATGCTGCTGGCGCTGCGCAGCTTCGTCATTCCCCGAAGCGCGTTCACGAACGAAGAGCACGCACGCGCGTTTCTGAACGCCGCCCTGGCGTATCAGGCGGGGACACTGACCGATACGCCGGCGACGGAAACTACCGCATGGCCGCCGCCGCCGGATCGAAGGAGATTGTAAGGCCGCTTCATGACGCACAATTATCGGTTAGAGTTAGACGACTATCTCAAATTCCATAAAATTTTGCTTTCGCGATTGCCGTGGTATCAGCGCTTCCATGGTCTCGTGATTTTCTTTCCCATCGTGGTCGCCATCATCCTCGCCATCGCGCATTGCCCATTGGGCAAATCACTCGGGATCATTTTCATTTCGGCGCAATGCTGGGCTGGCTTAGTGAGGGGCTTTGAGCGAGCAGGCATGATTTCGTCGATCAAGAAAAGCCCGGGAGCCATTGGAGACTTCACCGTCACGATAACTTCGGAAGCGATAGCGGTACAAGAACTTCGGTTTACGATAAATACGCCATGGAGTTCGCTGACGGAAATCACGCAAAGCCAGAACTATTTGGTGTTCATGTGGGCGCCCACGCAAGGCTTCATCATTCCCAAGGCTTCCTTTGGCGATCCATCGCTCACGGACGAGTTCCTGGAAGCCGCCCGCTCCTACCGACGAGGGGAAGATCCTATGCGTCCGATCGCGACACAAACGTGGCCCCCGCCGCCGAGCCGGATAGGATCGGACGGGATAGGGAATGACAAAGCGCCCCACCGCCAAACTCCAAGGAGACGGCGATGGGGCGCTGACTGCGTGTGGGGACGCGCTATTTGTATTTGGCGCTCAGAAGCGCGAGGGCTTTGGTGGCGCCGGCGGAGTAGCCGTCGCAGTTGAACTCGTCGCTGGACGCGACGCCGGCGGCGCAGCTGGAGTCGGTGGGGGTATCGCCGAATTTGCCCCACATGCTTGGGACACCGTTCGCGCCGGCGGTGCTCTCCGGGCGCACGCTCTTCACATGGCCGTCGCAGAACAAGGCGTTCATCGTGCCGGTGTGGCCCGCAAAGCCCTGGATCTGGAACTGCGTGCCGTTCCAGTCATCCCACGCCAGGTTCGTCTCGTTCAAGCTGGCGGCCTGGCGGCATTCGGCAACCATGATCTTCGCCGCCGGCTCCTGGAGCCACGCGATGGAGTGCGGGGCGCCGAACGAACCGCTGAAGAGCTGGTAGGGCGTGGAGTAAGACGCCGGGATAACCGGCAGATCGTCGGGGATTTGGCCGCGATTGCCGTAACCGATGGCGGATTGGTTCAAGGGGTTGCTCGGGCAGGCGAACACGCCGACGCTTTTGGTGTATGGATACAGGCCGTAGAACATATTAACCTGACGGCCCTCGATCATGGTCGTGCCGCCGAATGGATAGTTTTCGTCGTTGTCCTGAATGTACTGCATCATCGCCAGACCGATCTGCTTGAGATTGGAGGCGCAGGAAGCTTGACGGGCCTTTTCCCGCGCTTTGGCGAAAACAGGGAAGAGGATCGCGGCAAGGATTGCAATGATAGCTATGACTACGAGTAGTTCGATGAGTGTAAAGCCTTGTTGACGATGTGTTGGCATAAGTTCTTTCCTCTGGGTTTCCGTTGGGAGTGTATGATAAGTACTCTCACAAGTATATCACCGCCTCCTGCGGCC
>JAOQAA010000287.1 GCA_025963815.1 Capsulimonas sp. | reverse complement strand
CGGCGCTGATGCGCGCCCTGGGCAGCCTGGCGCGGACGGTGGACGCGCAGGGCGAGATGGTGACAGCCAGCATCACGGAAGACGGGATCATCCCGGATTTGGTGGCGGCCGTAGTGGGAAGCGGGGGACGACTGATGTCCCTCGTTCCGATCCGGGAATCACTAGAAGACCTGTTTATTCGCGTCGTGGAGACGGAGGGAGCCGTATGAACGCTGTCTGGACCCTCGCCGGTCTTACCATCAAAGAGGCGATCCGCCGCCGCGTGTTTATTGCTTCGCTGTTCGTGGCGCTGATCTTCGTGCTATTCGCTGTCATTCCGTTCCACTTTGGACGCGGCGTTGAGGGGTTAGATCTTCAGGCGATCCAGGAGCGGAACGCCAAAATCCTCGCGTGGCTAGGCTGCGGCGTGATCAAGTTCTTCGCTTCGGTGATCGCGGTCACGCTGGCCGCCGGCGCGATTACCGCCGAGGTCGATCGGGGCGTGCTTTCGATTGTCGCTCCCAAACCCCTGCCGCGCGCGTCGATCTACCTGGGCAAGTGGATCGGCTTGCTGACACTTCTCGCCGCAAGCGTTCTGATCTGGTCACTGATTTTGGTCAGCGCGATCTACATTCAGACACATGTGTTCTTCCCACGGGTCTTCGTGGGTATCCTGGCGACATTTCTTTTTCCCATCCTGTTCGCGACCCTGACGCTGTTCTTCTCATCGTTTGCGACCCACGCGCTCTCCGCGGGCCTGGCGCTGATCGCAGCGGGGATCGCGCTCGCCGAAGATATGCTGACCGGGCTGGCGCTGATACTGAACGCGCCGGTGCTGAAGACGATCAGTCAGATTGTCGGCTATATCGTGCCGCTGGGCAAGATGAACCACTGGATCACGCGCGGTCTGGGCAATGCGGGCTTAGATGTCAGCGCGATGTCCTCGTTTGGGCAGAAGGCGGTGGAAACATCGACCGCCGACATGGTGTATATCCTGTTCTACATCGCGGCGGCGCTCGCGGCCGGCCTGTTCATCTTCCAGAAGCGCGATCTGTAAACCTCCAGTGGCTGTCCACCGATTGTCGTCTTATTCAAAGTTACGACTTTCGGCGGAGCGCCATAATTTCCTGTAATTTTCCACACACCTCATTCGTCTGTCCCGGATAGCTGTGTTATAATAGAATGCCTGTCGGAATTACCGGCCCTACGCAGGCAAGCGAACTCCAACGCAACCATTACTCAAGCTCATACGGAGAATGTCCTCATGAAGAATATTAACCTTACGTTCCGGCGCTCGCGCGCGCGGATCGCCGTCCTGGGGGCCGCTCTGCTGCTGCCCGCCGGAGCCGTTGTGGCCGCGCCGGCCACAACCTGGATCGGCGGCTCGCCTCCCGGATGGGACGCCAATGGCCCCGTGAACAGCTGGAGCGATCCCAGCAACTGGTCGAGCGGAATCGTTCCCGGCGATGGGACGCAGGATCCGGAAGATGTCACGATCGGGCAAGCCGGAGATTGGGCTCGGCACGGCGGCGATCACACGATCAATTCACTTTCCAATGCCGGAAAACTGGATCTGCTCGATGGAAGCTATCTGACCGTCGTCGGCGGCGTCTCGAATGACGGACTCATCACCGCAGACAACAGCTTCTCCAATCTCGATATCGGCGGCGACCTCACGAACAACGCGACGGGTAACATCACCGCCAATTATGTTTGTAACTTTGGGGTTTCCGTCGGCGGCGATTTGAACAACGCCGGACATATGGGCGCCCTTTACGGCGCCGGCCAGCAAAACTTGCTGGGCATCGGCGTGACGGGAAATATCAGCAACACCGGGACGATCGACAGCAATTACGGCGGCGCGACTGCCCTGCTATCGCAGACCGGCTCCCTCACGAACGACGGAACCGTGGGGGCCACACATGGCGGCACAACATTAGTCTTAGCGAATGGGATCACAAATAACAACGCGATCTACGGCAAATTCGGAGGCGGGACGATTCTCTCGTCGCAAGGCGATATCGTCAACAACGGTTCGATCGAATCGTCCTTTGGCGGCGAAGTCGACGCCGTGACGACTGGAAGCTTCACCAATACCGGCTCGGTCAGCGCGATCAACGGAACATTGGTCAGCTTGGAAGCCGACGGCGCCGTCACAAACGCCGCAACCGGAACCGTGAACGCATCCCTCTACGGCGAGGTGGATTTGCTGGGTGGTGACGACATCACCAACCATGGCGCGATCAAGGCGAACATGGGGGGCGTAGTCTATATCGACACCACCAACGGCCTCGTCTACAACGATGGGTCGATCATCACAGAAACCGACGGCGGCGTAATCGTCACGGGCGACTTGATCCAGACCGGCGGTCAGACGAAGATCAACGGTTATCTCGATCTGAGCCCGACTTGCGGATGCGGCGGCAATAAAGATGGAACTTTCTACCTCGAAGATGGCTCCCTGGGCGGAGGCGGCGAAATCTACGGCTCGGTCGTGCAGGATGGCGGGACATTCGCCCCCGGCGATCCGACCACGACATATATCACCGGCGACTACGAGCAAAACGGCGGCGTCACCAAGTTCGTGATCGACAGCGTCAGCGACTTCGACCGGATCGATATTGGCGGCGATTACCTCTATAACGGCGGAACGATCGATTTCGAGTTCACCTCGAACTTCTTCAACGGCCAGTTCCTGAAGCACCCCTACGAGTTCGACTTCCTGCATTTCGCGAACTTCATCGGCGATCCCAGCGCGATCCAGTTCACCACGAACCTGCGCCCGGATGACGTCTTCCACTTCGATCTTGATTCTAGCAGCGGCGTCTATTCCGGCGTCTTCGAGAGCAGCGTCACCGTTCCCGAACCCGGCTCTGGCGTCGTCTTCCTCACCCTCGCCTCCGGCCTCGGTCTGCTCCTCTGGACCGCCCGTCGCCGCAAGACGTTCACGAATTAGTCTCACCCTATCCCTCAGCGCCGCTGGCGCTGAGGGATATTTTTGTTTATTTTTGAGACGATTAAGAAACTACCACCCAAGACATAATAAGAATAACACCTGGCTCAAGCCGCAAAAAAGAAGCATCTTGCAATAAGAGACTGCGAATCATCAACTTTCGAGCGTCACAGCAGATCACAGTCGCAGTATTGCATTTCGAACGAATATATGCGATACTATATCCACGTTCGCGCTGATAAGCGAGAATATGAAGCGGTCGCCCGAGGGGCGGGCCGCTTTTTTTATTGTCGATCCTCATCCTACTATAGCCAATGCAAAAAGCGAAAAAATCACTTTTCACCATGAGCTCTCAATCAGATTTGCCTCTTCCACAGGATTCGACGGACTACGCCTTGGAGACAGGAGAGCAAAATCAAACGATTGCTGGTCTCAACCGAGGCTTAGAGCAGATGGCGCCTGGTGACGTGTGGCTTCTCTAGCGAACACTTTTCTCCCCTGCAATACCACCTAGAAAAGAGACGATGATCATGGCGACGTCAGCCAATGGATACGCGCAGGCCGTTCAACCGATCGCTCCGGGAGCGATCCATACGGACACGGAAGGTCTGATTGCGGAAGAGGTTCGGATCCCCACTTTGGATGGCGAGATCGATGCTTACTACGCAGCGCCGGAAGGCGGGCAAAGCCTGCCGACGGTAATTGTGATCCATGAGATTTTCTCTGTCCACGAGCACATCAAGGATGTGACGCGGCGTCTGGCGAAGCGCGGTTATGTCGCCATCGCGCCGGATTTCTTTGGACGGCAAGGCGACGTCACACAGCTTGCCGATTTCCAGCAAATCTTTTCCGAGGTCGTTTCGAAAGTCCCCGACGCGCAGGTGCTATCCGACATCGAAGCCGCGTTCGATTGGGCCACGCAGTCCGGTCTCGCAGATCCCGCGCGCCTCGCGGTAACAGGTTTCTGCTGGGGCGGGCGCATTACCTGGCTCTACGCCGCGCATACGGACCGAATCCAAGCCGGCGTCGCCTGGTACGGCAAGCTGTCCGGCCAAAGCAACCCGCTGCATCCCCGACAGCCGATCGATGTCGCCGCCAGTTTGAAGGCTCCCGTCTTGGGCTTGTACGGGGGACAGGATACGGGAATCCCGCAGGAGCAAGTGGCGACCATGCAGGAGGCGTTGAAAGACGCCGGCAGCCCCTCGCGCATACACGTCTATCCCGACGCCGGGCACGCGTTCCATGCCGACTACAGACCAAGCTTCAAGCCCCTTGAGGCGGAGGATGGGTTCGCAAGCATGATCGACTGGCTGCGAACTTACGGGGTTTCCTAGGAGACAGGTATACTTCTCCCATGCTCTCCGACCCGCCGCCCCTTCTTGAAGTTCAGGGCCTCGCCATCGCCGCCGGGGATGTTCCCTTGCAGCGCGATCTCAGCCTCACTTTAGAGCCTGGAGATCTGCTGGCCGTCACGGGACCGTCGGGCTGCGGCAAGACGACGCT
>JAOQAA010000283.1 GCA_025963815.1 Capsulimonas sp. | reverse complement strand
GGGAATCCGAGTCTGGAATGTCTGTAATGTCTGGACTTCCAAGGCTCGAACTCGAACGCAGGGCGATGCCCAGCCAGCCACGCGCATACGCCGCGCCGACGTTTTTAGTGGGGACAATCGCGTGAGACTCTTGCAGCCTTCGGCCAAACGTATTTTTGCCAATCGGACGCTCGGCGTTTTCTTCGCACCATTGTAAATAGGAAGTGTAAAGCGCGGCGCCGGTGATTTGGAGCGTCGGAAGGATCACGCAGCGCTCCTCTAAGAACGCTTGCAGGACGTCCATTTCGCCCCGGTAATCGTCGGTCGCGGCGACCACGGCGGCGGGGTCGCCCAGGCCGTGCTCGCGCCACGCCTGACAGCCGCGCACGGCCCAGGCGAGGATGCCGGGGAGTTCGGCGAGGAGCTTTTCAGGCAGACGGCCGTCGCGCTCGGACTCGGGAATGGTCTCGGTGAAGGGGATCATCTTGATCCGGCGCCAGACGCCATGGTCCGCGCCCCGGATCTGGGGCTTGTGGTTAGCCGCGAACCAGATCTTGAACGCCGGCGTGAACTCGAAGTACTCTTGATGCAAAAACCGGGCGCGGATACGGTCGCCGCCCGTAAGCTGCTTGACCAAGCCTTCCGCGACGCGCTTGCCGTCGTCCACTTCCGTGGTCGCCACCAAGCGCATTCCGATCAATCCCGCGATCTCGTTGTTCGGGCCGCCGCCGCTGCGGTCTTTCGCAATCAGCATGTCCGGCGCGGCCTGCATCCCGTACTCTCCCAGCAGGGCGAGCAAGGTCGAGATCAAGGTACTCTTGCCATTGGCGCCCGAGCCATGCAGAAAGAAAAGACACTGGGCGCCGGTGTCGCCCGTGAGGGAATATCCGGCGGCGCGCTGGACAAACGCACGCACGTCGGCGTCCGGCAAGACACGCGTGAGAAAGGCGTCCCACAGCGGGCACTTGGCCTCGGCGGCGTAGGACGCCGGGATCTGTTTGGTAATCAGGTCGTCACGCCGATGCGACCCCAGCACTCCCGTTCTTAAATCTAAAGTTCCATTGGCGGCGCAGATGCGCCAGCGGTCCGTGTCGAGTTCGTCAACGCTCACGGGGACACCCGGTTCGGACTGCGCGAGACTGACCATCGCTTCGATCCGCCCCCGCGATTCGGACCGGCGCGCGAACATCGCACACTCCTTGCGCTGCGCGTCACTCCCGATCGCCGCCGCCTCGGCGTAAAGCGTTCTCACGACATCCTTCGCCCGCTGCTTGATCTGCTCACTTTCATCGCGACGCCAGCAGCGCCCATCCCAGATCAGCCACGACAGCCACCGATGGCAGTAGCGCAGGTCCGCCCCGTGCCGCGCGATCAAGCGCTCGGCGTTGCCCAGGTCCGTGAACGGAAACGCCTCCAGCCCCGCCGGCGTCTCGACGCCTGCCACGGACGGCGTCTTCTTCGGCTTCTCGCCAAAGCCCAATCGCCCCAGCGCCCGCGCCGCCGCCGCGAAATCGCCCCCATGCTCCAGCGTCGCGTACACCCCCATCGGCGTATAGGACTTCTCCGATTCGAACGGCGATGCATTCGAAGAAAAGACATAAAAGAGCCGCGAATTTGCATAGTTCGAAGTCGCTGAGATTCCCACGCCGATTTTGCCCGGACGCCGCCACAGCCCCAGCGTCCCGCGCTCCCCAGTGTGCGTCCACCCATGCCGCGCCAGCACCTCGCCAAAGTCGCCGCGCCGGTTGTAATCCTCGCCCGGACGCAGCCCCGCCCCGCGTTTCGGCGCCACAGAACCGATCATCCGTTCGGTATTAATAAATTCATTCAGGATCCGCGCCATCGACAGCAGCCCGGCCCGCTCATGAGCCGTCACCTCGGGAATGGCGCACAAATCCCCCTGCGCGACCGTATAAGGCAGCCCCGATACATGGCATAGCCTCGGCGATCCCGGCGCAACCACATACCCGCCTTCGCTGCGCGTTTCGATCTTCACCTTCCCCGCCGCCGTACGCGCCAGCTTCTGATTGCCCTCGATTCCGTCCGGACATCGATAATACAGATGCCGCCCGCCCGACGGCGTTTCCACCCAAACCAAACGCTCCACAACCCCGATCAGCCCATGCGCCTCGCACAACTCCCGCCACTCATCCCACGCCTTCGGCTCGTCAAAGTCCAGAACCTCCAGCCGCCCGGACACCGCGCCGCAGACAATCGCGATCCCCCGCGCGCCATGCGTCCCAAACCACTCCCCCAGCCGCCGCGCGCCCGCCGGCGCCCGCTGATACTCGTCCCACGACCCCGTCGCCGGCGCCTTGCTCCCATCCGTCCGAATAGGGATCACCGACAGCCCCGCCGCCGCATAACGCGTCGCCAGCATCAAAATATCGTCCCGCACTCCGGTCATTGGCAATCCTTTTGGGCTGTGGTCCGTGAGAGTTAAGATTCGGCCCTTCCTAACTTCCACGCGCCTCTCATAACTTTATATTAACACACCCATCCTCAAAAAAGCAAACATTTGTTCCCAAAAACCTTGCTTTTTTATAATTTTTCGTTAATAATAGACTCAACGATCGCGACACGTGAGATGCACCTGGATGACGACAACAACAGCGACGAAATTTGGGGCGTGGCTAAAAGATGCGCGCGCGGCGCGAGGGCTATCGGTAAATGCGCTGGCGGAGCGGGCGGGCGTCAGCAATGCGTCGATCTCCAAGTTTGAGACCGGCAAGCTGAACCCGCGCAAGCGCACCGCAGAGCAGATCGCGGCGGCGCTCGCGCCCGACGATGCGTCGCCGCAAACAAAGGACGCCCTGCTGCGCGCCGCCCTCGCGTCGGCCGGATACGCAACGGCGCCCCTTCGGGAACTAGAGCGCGATCCGGTTTTCGACGAAGGATTCGAAGCGGGATACCACGCCGACGACGGCCTCACCGACGAAGACCGCGAAAATCTGCGCCAGGAGGCGCGCGACTTCTACCATTTCAAGGCCGAACAGCTGCGCCGGCAGCGCGGTTCGGCCTGATAACCCACCCCGGCGCTTCGGGAGTCCCTGCATGACCTACCCCCGGCCTTCGGCCGACCCCTCCCTTGAAGCAGGGAAGGGTTGGGAAGAGATTCTCGGACGAAAGCCGCCTGCGAAACCAAATCCTAACTACCCTTCCCTGCTTCAAGGGAGGG
>JAOQAA010000263.1 GCA_025963815.1 Capsulimonas sp. | reverse complement strand
GAAGCGGCCCTCACCCGGCCCTGCGGGCCACCCTCTCCCAATTCTGGGAGAGGGTTCAGATTAGGATTTTCAAATCCTAAAAGAACTTAAAATCTCTGGCTCCCCTTCTCCCAGAATTGGGAGAAGGGGCTGGGGGATGAGGGCCATCCTATTCCTTCGTCACCGCCGCCGCGACAAACGAGTCGGCGGTCCCATAGTACAAAAACCACTTTTTCTTGAAATGCACGAGTCCTTCGATGAACACCGTGCCGGCGGCGTACTGGCCGCTGGTTTCGTAGGGGCGTTCGGGGGTGATGAACCATCCGTCGGTGCGTTCGATGAGCTGGGTTGGATCATGAGCGTCAAAGAGAGCCTGACCCCCGGAGTAGGCTCCCGGATGGGCGGTGGGGTCGCCATTCGCGTCGGCGTTTTTGCCGTTGTAGAGAAAGACGATACCCTTGTCCGTGATGACGGCAGGTGGGCCTGATTCCGCGAGGGCGCTGTCGAAATGCCCGGCTCTCGTCTTCAGCAGTGGTTTCCATTCGCCGCGATCGTCGAGCACCGGATCCCAGTCCGTCAGGTTCGTGGACGTCGCCGCATAGACCGCGCCTTCGCCGAAATACATCCAGTACTTGCCGTTGATCTTCGCAGCGATCAAATGGTCGCCCTTACGGCGAGTGACCACCGCGCCGGACTTGCAGTAGACGTCTAGAAATTTGCCGTTACTTGTTTTGGCGAGCACGGGACCGTGCTTCGTCCAGTGGACCAGATCGCGGGAGGTCGCCGACGCCAGCCGCGCCGTCCTGCGGTTCCACTGGGTGTATGTCAGAAGATATCCGCCGTCGTCCGTCTCCACGATCCGTGGGTCTTCGCAGCCGCCCGTCCATTCGTTGGACTTTTGATCGTCTTCATCGGGAAACAGCACCGGCGCGGGGCGCTTGGTGAAGTGCAGGCCATCCTTGCTTTCGGCGAGGCCGATGCGTGACGTATGGTTGCCGATTCCGTTGCCGGAATTGTCCTCGGACCGGTAGAGAATATAGACCTTACCCCCGCGGACGACCGCCGCCGGGTTGAACACATGGTCGTGCTCCCAGGCGATCTTTGTTTTGGTCATGGGGCAGTCGAAGAGCGTATCTGGGCTGGGCTTCAAAATCGGGTTGGCGCTGTCGGCTTTGGCGAACGGACCGAGCATCCACGATGCTTGCGATGGGATGGCGGGCGCGGCGGCGGCATGTCCCAGCGCGGCGGCGAGGACGGCCGCGCAAAGGGCGGCCGTGTGTTTGATGATCATGACAAGTTCTTTCGAGAGATGGTTTGCAAGGCGGAGCAACCTAAGGCGCGGCGTGATCGCTGGAGTTTTATGATACAATGTATGCTCAGAAGCGTCAACGCCCGAGATGTGATCTTTTGTGTGCGATTGTGATCTGCCCTGCATGGAAAGCCGCCGCCGATGAATGAATCTTCCGACTCCTATCTGAGTGTCGATACGCTTCCGCCGCTGGCGGCGGCCGAGGTTTCTCCCGAGGAACTGGACGGTCACGGACGCCTGCATTTTACGACATTCCAGCATCTCTGGCGCACCCATTTTCATGTGCTGGAAGACGCGCCGATGCTGCCGCGTCCTGTTGATGTCAGCGTTCAGATTGTACGCAATGCGCTGTACCGAAACGACTGTCGGTACAGCCAATTTGAGAATTACCGATATTTTTGCTACACGCTTTCCGGCGTGGGAGGATTCAGCGACAAATCGGGGACTTACTCCCTTCCAGCCGGACACGCCTTTCTCGTGGAAAAGGACAATGCGGACGCTGCCTACTTCTACCCCCCGGAGGAAAGCGAGCCATGGCGTTTTCTGGCGCTCAACTTCAACGGCCTGCCTGCCCACGCGATGACGCGCGCCCTGGTCAAGAAATACGGACCGGTATATGCGCTGGCGCCCGACACGCCGATCATCAAGCGCCTGCTAGCATACGAGGCCAACGGTCATTCGATCACAAACATCCATGTCGCGGACGGGGCGCAGATGGTGATGGAACTGCTGCTGGCCCTGATGGCGGCCGGGCGGGCGCGCGAGGAGACCGATCCAGTGATTGAATTGGTCCGCCGCGCCATCCCGATGATGAGCACCGGTGAGGATGTTCTGGTTCAGGATGTCGCGCGCGCCCTCGGCGTCAGCCGCGAACATCTGTCCCGCTGCTTTCAGCGTCATGTCGGCATGTCTCCTCGCCAATTCTGTCTCGAACAGAGAATGCGCCGGGCCTGCCTGCTGCTCAAGGACACAAACGCCCCGATCAAGACCATCGCCGCTCAGCTGGGTTATACCGAATACTCCAACTTCGTCCATGCCTTTCGCCAGGTGACGCACATGACGCCGACCGAGTTTCGGCAGCGCGGCTTCCTGCCATTTACCCATTGATTTTTCAATCTTTCCATCGAAGATCTTTCCTGACGAAATGAGAATATATCACAAAACCATATAAGATATCACAACTCCCTGCTTGACCGTGGCTGTCAATCACTTTATAATGTTGCATATTCGCACCAGGAGATTTAAAAATTATGAAGCACAGAGTTGGCTTTACATTGATTGAACTACTCGTAGTTATCGCTATTATCGCAATTCTAGCCGCCATCTTGTTCCCCGTCTTCGCCAAGGCGCGCGAAAAGGCGCGCCAGACCAGTTGCGCCAGCAACATGAAGCAGATTGGCCTGGGGATCATGCAGTATGTCCAGGACAACGATGAGATCATGCCGTCGGGACGAATGAGCCCGAATAATCAGGATAACTTCGGCCCGAACTGGGAGAACCTGCTTCAGCCATATATCAAGAGCTATGGCGTGTTCGCCTGCCCGTCCAACCCATTGGCGTCCTCGCCAATGAATGACGATGATGTCGACAAAAAGAGCCGTATTTCCTATAACGTCAATACCGACGCCGACAGCAGCCTTGGCGCATTCGGCCAGCGTGGTCAGGCCGGCCCTTCGATCGCCGACTTCGATTCCCCAGCGAGCACCATCGCCGTGTTCGAGAGCAACTCCAGCAACACGGACCTGCGCATTACGGGATCGTACTGGGACGGCAGCCATATGCCGGACGGCGGCAGCTATCCTACGCTGTTCTTCGGCCACACTA
>JAOQAA010000259.1 GCA_025963815.1 Capsulimonas sp. | reverse complement strand
ATGCTGCTCTTCGCCGGCGTCATTCGCGATCCCGAGAAGCTGTGATTGCGTCCGGGTACGTATTTTCTTGAAATATTAAAAAGAGAGCAAATCAATATCCATATTTCGATTGACGGACCTTTGTGTTCGGGTAACAAGTGGGTGAAGGACAAATCGTCCTTCTTTCCCTAAGAACGAACACCAACAAAAGGACGTCAAGAAACCATGATCGCATTTACCTGGCTCATGCGTATTCTCGTACTGGCGCTGCTTCTGGGAGGCGTTGTCAACGTGCTCCAGAGCCATAAGCAAGGGACGCCAAGTTCGTCCGCTGGTCATTTCTGAGCGGCGGCGCGGCAGAGTGCGGGAGGGCCTCATGTCCTCCCGCCGGTCCCGTCCTGCAAATTATGACCTGAGAAAATCGGAACGATTTGAAAAAAAAATCACAAAACATACTCGCCGCAGGCGTTCTTCTGATGGGCCTCGCTGTCGGTGGCTGCCGCCCTTCGTCGCCCATGTTCGCCGGGACGCGCATCATGATGGATGCGCCCGTGGATGGGGCGGTCGTCATGATCCCGGCAGGCTCCTTGGGCGAAAACGCCCCCGAATCCTCTCTGGCAAACAGCCATGGGCGCTTGTTTCTTGACGACAAGGACTTTGGGGCCGTCGTCAAAGGCGACAAAGTAATCATTGCGGAAGGCGGGCGCGTGTTCGTCAACAATACGGAGCGCAAGTCGCAATCCCATTGACGACCTGAAAAGACGCGCTCACAGGTCCCTGTCAAAAATACTTGTTTATAATTGACAGATATGTGGTATAATTATCTTAACGCCGAGAAACGCTCGGCGGCTATTTGTTTTTGGTAATCGGTTCTGTGCCCTCTCCTGTGTTCCTGTTGGATTCCTTCGGTTTTGCCGTCGTCCATCCGCTTCCACATCAGTCGCCTAACTGTTCCCTGAAATAAAGGCTTCTTTCGAATGGATATCTATCAAAATGACGACAAAACTGTATGTTGGTAACCTCAGCTACCAGACCAAAGACCAGGACCTGAATCAACTGTTCGCCGAAGTCGGCAACGTTGCGAGCGCCCAGGTCATCACCGACCGCTACACCGGCGAATCCCGTGGCTTCGGCTTCGTGGAAATGGCGACCGAAGACGAAGCGCAGCAGGCGATCGCGTCCATGAATGGCCGCAGCGTCGACGGCCGCTCACTCACGGTCAATGAGTCCAAGCCCCGCGAAGATCGTGGCGGCAGCGGCGGCGGTGGTCGCAGCAGCGGCGGCAGCGGCGGTGGTTATGGCGGCGGCGGCGGCAATCGCTACTAAGCAACCGCGAAAAGGCGTGGCTGATATTTTCAGCCACGCCTTTTTTATTTCGTTTTACCAAGTTTTTATCTGGTTTTTACTGAGTTCGCTTTTTATTCCAGGCTTCGCATCCGTGAAGCCGTTTGTTCGAGCGATGAGCAAAGGGGAGGTTCGCCAATGAGAGAGTCCAGACCGGTCATGCCGAAGCAGCCATCATACAAATCCGCCGCGGAGTTCACGGAAGTGCTGCGCCAGACATTGGAGCAGGCGCGTACAGACAAGCCCAACGATCCCGAACTGCAAACTCTCCAGAACGACATGGAGGCCTACGAGGCCGAAGGCAAGCCCGCCGAAGCCCAGGCCGCCCTGCGCAAATGGTTTATGAAGCGACGGGTGTAGGACTAAGGCCCCCGGCCTCCTCGTACCCCGATGACCCACCCCGGCCTTCGGCCACCCCTCCCGCAACGGGAAGGGAGTTCAGAGAATAACGCATTCGGCTTTCGTCAGAGCATCTCTTAATAACCCTTCCCGTTGCGGGAGGGGTGGCCCGAAGGGCCGGGGTGGGTGTAACCGGGAGGGGGCGCGCGGAGCGTCGGGTGGGTAGAATGGCAGGTCGGCCCAAATCTCACAGCATTCCCGCTGGGGGGTCTCGATGCTGTTCGATGACGACCACGGTGCCGTTCCCGCTGGTGCGCAGGTAGACGCGGTCGGCGGTTTGGAGCATCATTTTCATTCCATGGCCGAGCGTGCCCGCCGAGCTGTAGCCTTTGCGCAGGGTCGCCTTGGGGAGGTTTTCCAGCGCGATGCCGGGACCGTGATCCCACAGCCGGACTTGCACGAGACGCGCTGTTTCGTCCGTCATCACCTGCCCCTCTCCTTTCCCGACATGGACAACCGTATTCATACCCGCCTCGCTTGCCGCCGTCACCAGATCGAAGCAGCGCTCCTCGCACATGCCCATCTCCGAGCACGCCGCCTGGACTTCATGGCGCAGTTCGCGCAGGCCGCCCTGCATGGAAAGAGAAATCACGCAGGATCGCGGCGAGAGTGGCGGCGGGAGTTCGTCATCGGACTGACAGAGGATCAGGCGGCCTTCCGTGACCGAGGCGAGGACGTCCCGAAGGAAATCTCGCTGACGACGCTGAGCTTCCAGTTCGCGGTCGCGCGCGCGGGCCGCCTCCACCGCGCCGCGCACCTGCACGGCGGCGGCCTCCACCAGTGACGTCTCCTCCGGGGTCCAGTGGCGAGGGGTATCCGCCATCATGACCGCAAGCGCCGCGGCCAGCCGGCCCTCGTAGAAAAACGGCGCGGCGATGAAAGATCGCTGTCCGCTGGAGAGAAACGCCGACGTCATGGCCGCCGGCGCGTCGGCTACGGCGATGTCATCCACCACGAGGGTGCGGCCTTCATGAAAGACATTTTGGATATTGACTCCCTGCGCCTTCAAATCCCATTCGCCCTCCAGAGACGGCACGCCGTCCAGGGCCCAGTCGCGCTGCACCCGCGCTGCGCCGCGGTCGATGTCGTAGAGAACGTAGAAACAGCGGTCGGCGTGGAGATAGCCTCCCAGTACGGCCAGCACGTTGGCGCGTAGCGCGGCAGGGTCGGCGCTCCAGAGCACTCCCCTTGCGATCTTCGAAATCAGCGCTTCCCGCTCGGCGCGGGCGCGCAGGTCCTGTTCGGCGGCCTTGCGCTCCGTAATGTCCACATGAATGCCGACCCATTCCCGAATGCTTCCGTCCGGCTCCAATACAGGAACGGCGCGAATGGAGAAGGTTCGGTAGACGCCGTCGCGGCGCTTCAGGCGATGCTCAAAGATAAAGGGCGCGCGGGCGGCGACGGACTTCATCCAGGCGTCCACCGTCGGCTGCGCGTCGTCCGGATGCACCGCCTGCGCCCATCCGAAGCCCTGATACTCCTCGTCAGTCTGTCCGGTGAATGCGCTCCAATCGTCATTGCGCCCCACCATGCGCCCTTCCGCGTCGTTGGTCCACACGATCTGCGCCGTGGCGTCCACCAGAGTCCGGTACCGCTCCTCGCTTTCGCGCATCCGTACTTGCGCCTCATGGCGCGCGGTGAAGTCGCGCGTAACGGTGACGATCGACGCGACTTCCCCCGCCTCGTCCAGATCCGGCGTCAGCACGCATTCAAAGAAACCGGTGACGCCGCCGGCGAGAGGATAGATGTATTCGAGACACGCCGCGCGCCGCGTTTCCAGCACAAGGCTCAACGCTTCTTCCCATTGGACGATGTTAATTTCGGGCAATCCGCCGATCTCCCGAAACGTCTTTCCTAGAAACGCCGCCGCTGGAATGCCGGTGTTGCGCTCCCCCGTCTTGTTGATGTAGAGAAAACGCCCCTGCCGGTCGAAACGAGCCAGGACATCGGGCGCATTGTCCACCAGCGCCCCATAATCCCGCCGCAGACGGGCAAGCTCCTCACGGACTTCTTCGATTTCGTTCATTTCGGCATTAGACGCCACATTGCGCCGCCCTTCCCCATACAAACTCTTACGATCTTATACCCGCTTTCCAAGGTGGGGCCGCGAAGGTTTTCCCACGGCAGCGACGCAGTACGCTGCCGAGGCGCAACTTTTCGCCGTTCGCCGTGTCTCAGTCACAAAGCCGCGTTCGCGCGGCGATGGAAAGGCGGACGCCGTATGAATTCCCATTGGCTGATCGTTCTCGCTGAGCTTGTGGCCGTGACGGGCCTGATCGTATTGTTCGCATTTTACGCAGTGACGCCCGCGCGGGCGCAGTCGTCTCGTCCTGTGGGACTTGCGCCGCCGCCTGCATTCGCGATCGCCATACGCCTGCTGGCGCAGGGGCGGGACATTGAGGCGGTGGAAAGGCTGCGCGATGTGGAATCGAGCGCCGCTTATCGAAGCACGTCGTATGCCCCGGAAGCCGTTTATGTCATCGCGCACATTTACCGAGACCGACTGCGCGATCCCATACAGGCGATGGCGGCTTACGATCTACTAGCGACGACTTATGGCCTCGACACATTTCCGCATAAGCAGGCGGCGATGGCCGAGCGTAAGGCGCTCGGGCGCGTGCTGGACGCCGCGAACGGCAAGCATCCGCTTTACAAGATATTGGATTTCTTCGTTCGGGTCACCGGACGGCGCTCGTATTCTTTTGCGCTCGCGCTGTTTCTGATCTCGACCCTGGTGCGTCTCGCGTTGGCGCCGCTGTCGATCCGTCAGTTTCGCAGCGCGCGGGAGATGCAGGCGCTTCAGCCAAAAATCGCCGCGCTGCAAGCCGAACACAAAAACGACTTCACGCGGCTCTCCACAGAGGTCCAGGAGCTGCAAAAGACGCACGGAGTGAACCCACATCTGGGATGGATCATGGCGCTGCTTCAGGCGCCGGTCTTCTTCGCAGTGTACCAGGCGGTTCAGCTCTACCAATACCATAGCGGCGCAGGGTTTCTGTGGATAGGCGGCGGCCTCGCCGCCGCACATCCGCAATGGCTCGCGCTCGACCTTGGGCTTCCCGATATTCCACTGCTCCTCTTATACGCGTTCAGCATGTACGCCGCGCAGCGCCTGTTTCCGGCGGCGGACGCCGCGCAGGCAAAAATGCAGCAGACGATGGCTTGGTTTACGCCCGTGCTCTACTGCGTATGGATCGGCGCGCATCACACGGCCTCAGCGTTCGTGCTGTACTGGCTGATCTCAAATATTCTATCGACAGCGATTCAGCTTTACGGCGCTCGAACTCCCAGAAGCTTGGCGCCCGTCGTGTCCTGAAGCTGAGAAAAGTTGATCGGGGGATTGTGCATTCACAAAATTCGCCTTGCGAACCGACAGGTCCGCAAGGCGAATTTTGTACTGAGGCATATTGGAAAATGTGTGAGATCAGGTTCAGCGAACCATAGATAGGGGGTGGAGACTATTGGAGAGAGTTCACTCAAGATACTTTACCCCTACACTTCTTCTCGCCTGCGACGATACGCGCGTACTCCACTAAGGACAACCACAATGACGCCCATTCCTAAAAATATAAAACTCACAGGACTTTTCGGCTTTGTCGATCGATCAATATGACCGTCTTCTACTTTTTCTTTCGCCATAACGGTGCGCCATCTCTGAACAGCGGCGAGTTGCTCGTTGGCTTGTGCTTCCAGATCGTGGAAACCATTTTTCTGCGCGATATTCCGCGCTGCTTCGGCGTCCTTATTCGCATCTTCGAGCTTTCCAAGGTGAACCAGCGCCATACATTTGAAAATGTGCGCCTGCGCCTTTTCCATTTCTGTCGACTGTGCTTGGAGCACCCGATCATAGCAGGCTAACGCGAGAGTGGGATTCGCCGTTTGAACCACGAGGCCGTATCTCAGCTGAAAAAGCGGATCTTTCGAAAGCGCCGGAAAACGACGGCTGAGCTGATCGTACAAGCCGCTAGGATCGTCTTTCGTCTTGGCGCTGTACTGGGTCAAGAGATATTCCATATCTAGCCCATAACCAAATCGAGAGACAGCATTTTGTATCTGTTCGGAAAAGTTCTTACGGACGACGGCGTCCGATTCTTTTTCAGTCCAAAACTCAAGAAAGTCCACAACGACCATTCGATCGGAACTTGCGGGCAATTGACTTACGCTTCGGCCGCCGCTCAGATATAAGCGGCGGCTTTGC
>JAOQAA010000258.1 GCA_025963815.1 Capsulimonas sp. | reverse complement strand
CTTCCAGGCGTCAAGGTCATATGGATTGGACTGCGAAAGCTTGAATCCATGGCTGTTGGATGGCAATTAGCCATGGATTCGATCAGAACGCAAAATGTGATACAAGCTTAGCCGTTGCGGGAGGGGTGCGCGAAGCGCGGGGTGGGTCACCGGAGGGGTGGCGCATAAGTTACTCATGCCCCGCTGTCGCCGCCAGCCCCGCCGCGACCATCTCCACTTCGGGTTTTCCGTCCCTGTCTCGCCATACGCCGCAGGGCGCGCCGCCGGCGCTGGTTTCCAGTTCCACCATGCTGCCGTCCATGCGCAGCGCCGGATGGTAGAAGGCTCCGACTTGCTCCGTGTCGCCCGCAATGTAATGGCCGATCAGGGAGCGGCGGAACCGGTCGGTGGTTGTGTTCGGGAAACTGCCGTGGATGACGCTGCCGTTGAAGAAGAGTACGTCGCCGGCCGCCATGAGGATGGGGGTCGGTGGCGTCTGTTTGGGGATGGGGACGGTGACATCGGTGAAGCTGAGTGTGGTGTCGGCTTTCTGGGGGCAGAGCAGGGGCAGATCGTGGCTGCCCGGGATCGCCTGCATGCAGCCGTTCTCCTCGTCGCATGGGTCCAGTGCGAGCCATGCCGCCATGCATGTGCCGGGCTGGACACGCAGGTAGAAGTTGTCCTGGTGCAGCGCCTGACCGCGTGCGCCGGCGGGCTTAAAATAAAGCATCGTCTGCACGGCAAGCGGCTCTTCGCCGAGCAGCAGCGTGAGAATGTGGTTGATCCGGGAATCCAATAGCCAGCGCAGGCTGATTTCATCCCAGCGGTGCATGTGGATCATGCGCGGGAAGCGTTTGAGAGGATCGTCACTCGTCAGGTCGACGCCGTCGAAATCGCCTGGATACGTTCCCTCGGCGCGGAGCGCCATGTAGTGCTCGCGCAGGCTGGCGACTTCCTCCGCCAAAAACAGACCCGGAACGACCAGAAAGCCGTCGCGCTCGTAGCGCGCCTTCGCCTCGACGTCCAATTCTTCCATGACGCTCATCGTGCTCTCCTGATCTACGCGCGCTCGTTTTCCGTGCGCTCTTTGACTGAGTGAATCCGTGGCCATGCTTTGGCGTGCGGCGCAAGCACTCGCTGGATGCGCGGCTTGGCGGCGACTGTGTACAGCACGACGCCCGGATGGCCCAGGGAGGAGCGGACGACCAAGCCCAAGAGTGTCAAAACACCGATCAGCAGCGCCACGGGGCCGATCAGCGCTCGTTTTGTTCTTTCCATATTGGAATAAGACACGGAATGGCGGAAAAAGTTCCGTATTCCTATGATATCTCTGAATTCCCGTCCGAATGAACGTTCGTAACTGGCGGACGCTGTTCGTAATTATGATACAATATGACCTGTAACTCAAGTCTACGTATGAGGCTTTTTTCCTGCCCCGGCTCCTGGAGGCCCTTTTGCTGATCATTCGCGACCTGGTCAAGGTCTATCCCGGCGGCGTCACCGCCCTGCACGGCGTTTCGCTGGAAATCCCACACGGTATGTTCGGACTTCTGGGGCCGAACGGCGCCGGAAAAAGCTCGCTGATGCGGGTGCTCGCCGGCGTGCTGGAAGCAACCTCGGGCTCGGTAAAGCTGGACGATCTGGATGTACTGAAGCATCCCGACCAGCTCTGGCCGCAGCTCGGATTTCTGCCGCAGGAGTTCGGGTTTTATCCGCATCTGACCGGCGCGGCGGTGCTGGACTTCTTACTGAAGATGAAGGGCGTGCAGTCGCCCATGAGTCGGCGCGCGCTGACATCCGAACTGCTGGGGCGCGTCAACCTGACCGGGGCGGCGAACCAGCGGGTCAAAGAGTATTCCGGAGGAATGCGGCAGCGCCTGGGGATCGCGCAGGCGATCGCCGGGAACCCGAGGCTGCTGATCGTGGATGAGCCAACCGCGGGTTTGGATCCAGAGGAGCGCCAGCGTTTCTATCGGATCCTGACTGAACTCGCCGCTGACCGGACGGTATTGCTGTCCACACATATCGTCGAGGATGTCGCCGTGCTGTGCCCGCGCTTCGCGATTATTCGGCAGGGACGCGTCGTCGCGCAGACGACCCCGCGCGAGGCGCGCGCTCTGGTGGAAGGCATGGTCTACGCAGGGCGTGTCGAGGCCAATTGGATGGAGGAGTTCCGACGCCAGTTTTTGGTGCTCCAAGAGACGGTGGTTGAGGGGATCTACCATGTGCGCGTGCTTGGAGCGTACGGCGTCGCGCCGACGGGGTTTCAGCCTTCGCCGCCGACCCTGGAGGATGCCTATCTGGCGCTGATCAGCGGCCGCCTGACGCCTCAAGCCTCTCATATGACGCCGCAGGCTCCCGCAGCCCCGGCGGCATATGCGCCTCCGCCGAATCACACGTCAAATATGGCGCCGCCGCCACCTGCCTATAATCCGCCGCCATCCTATGCTCCGCCTCCGCCAGCGCCTGTCGCGACGCCTCCTGCGGCTCCCGATCCGCTTCCCGCCGAGCTGGAGATGCCGGCGCCAGTGGATGTCCCGCCGCCGTTTCCTCCGGCGCCCGAGATCATGCCTGCTCAGGAGGACGTATGACAACGGCTCCTCTCGCGCCTCCGGCGCGGCCTGCGTCCACGGAGGCTTCCACACTGGGGCTGCGCGCCTTTCGCGTGCTGTCCGTCGCGCGCCTGGATCTCGTTAGCACACTGCGTCGCCCGATGTGGTGGACATGGATCGCGCTGATCGGCTTTCTGGCGCTGGTATTCTCTCGCCACTCCATTATCCTGCCCGGCGGCGATAGCGCCGTGGGCGGAAAGTCGGTTTGGCTGACCTCCGAGTTCGCGGTCGCCAGCGACGCCATGATCCTGGGGCTCATGCTCCATGTATTTTTCATCACGATCGTCGCGGGAATGAGCGTGATTCGCGATGAAGAATATCAGATCGGCGAGATTCTGCATGCGACGCCGCTGACGGCGGGCGAATATATTTGGGGGAAGTTTTTCGCCGTCCTCGTGAGCTTTCTGCTGGTGATTGCCGCCGAGTTCACGCTGTTCGCCATTTCCAACCATCTGTACCCGCATACCAGCTCGCCGGA
>JAOQAA010000256.1 GCA_025963815.1 Capsulimonas sp. | reverse complement strand
AATCAACCCTCTCCCAGAATTGGGAGAGGGTCGCGCGCAGCGCGGGGTGAGGGCCGTTTCCGGCGCCGCCCAATGAATAGGCAGATATTACCCCGCCTTTTCGTCCTTCTTATCTTCCTTCTTCGGTGGCCGCTTGATTGTCAGGCCCAGTTCGCGCAGCGCTTTTTCCTCGACTTCGGACGGGGCGTCCATCATCGGATCGTAGCCGCCGCCGGCCTTCGGGAAGGCGATGACTTCGCGGATGCTGTCGTCGTCGGTGAGCAGCGTGATCAGGCGGTCCAGGCCGGGGGCGATGCCGCCGTGGGGCGGGGCGCCGAAGTCGAAGGCGTCGAGCATGTGGCCGAACTTCGCGGTGATCTGCTCGTCGGTGTTGCCCAGCATCTTGAAGATGCGCTCCTGGATGTCGCGCTTGTGGATACGGATCGAGCCTGACGCCGACTCCTGGCCGTTGCAGACCAAGTCATAGCAGTAGGCGCGGCAGATGGCGGGATCGCTCTCCAGCAAGTCCAGATGCTCTTCGTGCGGCATCGCGAACGGGTTGTGCGCGAAGGTCCACTTCTTCTCATCCTCATCCCAATCGAAGACCGGGAAGTCGGTGACCCAGCCGAAGGCGAGCGTGTTCTTGTCCGCAAGGCCCTTGCGCGCGGCGATCTCGCGGCGCAGGCGGTCCAGGACCTTCGCGACCACAGCGGGCTTGTCCGCCGAGAAGGCGACCATGTCTCCGGGCTTGGCTTCGGCGAGCGCGAGCAGTTCGTCGATCTCTTCCTGCTTCAAGAACTTGGCGATGGGGGACTTCACTCCCTCTTCCGTCACCATCAGATAGGCAAGGCCCTTGGCGCCGAAGTCCTTGGCAAGCTGCGTGAGATCGTCGATCTCCTTGCGCGAAAGCGATGCGCCGCCTGGGTAAAGAATGAGCTTGACCTGGCCGCCACTATCTAAGGCGCCCCGAAAGACAACAAATTCGGAATCTTTGAGGACTTCGGCGCAGTCTTTCAGCTCCAGACCGTAGCGCAGGTCGGGCTTGTCCGAGCCGTAACGCGCAATCGCCTCATCATAAGTCAGGCGCGTGAAGGGCTTGGTGATCGTCTTCGTCGAGTTCGTCTCGACGATATGGATCATCAGCGATTCGATCAGCTCCAAGATGTCGTCCTGAGTAACGTACGACATTTCTAAATCAAGCTGAGTAAATTCGGGCTGACGGTCGGCGCGCTGGGCTTCGTCTCGGAAACACTTCGCGATCTGGAAGTAGCGCTCGAAACCCGCGACCATGAGAAGCTGCTTGAACTGCTGCGGCGCCTGGGGCAGGGCGTAGAACAGGCCCGGCTCAAGGCGATAAGGCACTAAGTAGTCGCGCGCGCCTTCGGGCGACGACTTGGTCATGATCGGCGTTTCGACTTCGATGAAGTCGCGGCCGTACATGAACTCGCGGATCGTGCGAATCACGTCGTGGCGCAGGCGCATCTTCTCGTACATCTTCGGGCGGCGCAGGTCGAGATACCGGTACTTCAGGCGCACCATCTCATCGACTTCCTTGCCCTCTTTGTCCTCGGAGATCGGGAACGGCGGCGTCTTGGACGGGTTTAGCAGCTCGATCGTCTGTGCGACGACCTCCACCGTACCCGTTTTCAGATTGGCGTTTTCCGTCCCTTCCGGGCGGAGCCGCACGGGGCCGGTAATGCTGACGCAAAACTCCGAGCGCAGCTTCTCCGCGACGGCCAGGGCGTCCGCCGCTTGGCTGCCGTCTACCGTCACTTGAACGATCCCCGTCCGGTCACGCACGTCCAGAAACGCGATGCCGCCTTGATCGCGATTGCGGTTCACCCAGCCGTTCACGGTGACGACTTGGCCCACCTGTTCTTCCGACACTTCGCCGCATGACACTGTCCGTTTTGAAAACGCCACTACCCATCCTCCTCCGCCCGCCATTGGTCGTGCAAATATCGCTCTAGTATACCTGAAGCGCGTCCCTAATCCAAAAAACGCCTGCGCTTCGTGCTCCCCCGTCACGACAGTCACTGTGAATCTGGCTGGAGTTTTTTCCTCAAAACGCCGACAATAATCACAGGTAAAGACGCGGCCCAGAATATTTTCTGCGCCGCATCGCCAGTCATGGACGTTATGAACCAGTTTGAGAAACATCGACGGACTTTATGCAGAGCGCGCCATCCCCGGCGTTCTGAAGCCTCACGCCTGGTTGGGAAGGCTCTGTCGGGCGCGTTGGATCTGGCGCGTTTCCGGACGTTTTCGGACGCCTCGCAGGACGCGATGGTGATCAGCGACCAGGGGCGGATTGTCGATGTCAACTGTCACTTCGTCAAAATTGTCGGCTATAAGCGAGTGGAATTTGTCGGCCGTTCCGGGTTCGATCTGATTGCGCCGGAAGACCGGGATCTGGTGGCGAGTAAAATCCACGCCGGCGACGAGCGCCCGTATGAAGCGCGGATGCTCCGCAAGGACGGCTCTACCTTCGACGCCGAGCTGCGTGGGAGAATGATCCAGTATCGCGGGCGCCGCATGCGGGTGACAACGATCCGTGATATCACCGACCGGCGTCAAGCCGAGGAGCAAATCACTCTCCAGGCGCAGCAGATCCAGGACTACAACATTGTTTTGGAATACAAAAACCTGGAATTGGAGACGCGGGTCGACGAGCGTACGCGCGATCTGCAAAATCTTTACACGGAACTCCAAGGGCGTGAGACCCAATATCGTTTTCTGGCGGACATGATGCCACAAATCGTGTGGACCGCCACTCCTGAGGGGCCGCTTGACTACTTTAGCCAGCGCTGGTACGACTACAGCGGCATGACGTTCGAAGAAACTAAGGAATGGGGCTGGGGGCTGACGCTGCATGCCGACGACGCCGAAAATTGCATGGAATACTGGCTGCGCTGTATTCGAACCGGAGACGCTTACGATACTGAAGTCCGCCTAAAGCGAGCTTCGGACGGACAGTATCGCTGGCACCTGACGCGCGCTTATCCGTTCCGGGGAGAAGACGGCGCAATCCTCTACTGGGTTGGCACCTGCACCGATATCGACGATTACAAGAAGTCGGAGGAAAAGCTGCTCCGAACGCACGACGAGCTGGAGCTGCGCGTGCATGACCGCACGGTGGAGCTTGCGGCGATCAATCATGAGCTGCACGAGGAGATCGCGGAGCGCCGGCGCGTCGAACTGGCGCTGAACGATGACGCCGAGCGTTCGGCGTCAGTGATCGAGACGCAGTATGAGATCGCGACGGCGGACTCCGAGCTGGACGGCATTCTCAATTTGATTGCGGCGCGGACCATGGATCTGACAAGGGCGCACGGCGCCGTGGTCGAATTAGTCGAGGGAGACGAATTGGTTTACCGCGCCGCGTGCGGCGCGATCGCGAACAATGTCGGGCTGCGCTTGAATATGGGAGACAGTCTGTCCGGAAGATGTGTTCGCGAGGATCGTGCGCTCTGGTGCGATGACGCCATGACCGATCCGCGGGTGAACGCCGAAGCCTGCCGTAAAATGAATATCCGCTCCTTGATCGTTGTTCCACTGCATCGGGACCGCGACGCAATCGGCGTGCTGAAGGCGTCTTCCGCCGATCCGCGCGCTTTCAACACGCGGGACTTGCAGACTCTGCAATTGATGGCGGGGCTGATGGGCGCGGCGATCGTTCGCGTTTCGGACTATGAAGAAAAACAGGCGCTTCTGGCCGGGCAGACCCAGGCTCTCCAAGACCTGGAGGCGACGGCGGACCGGCTGCGCGCTCAGACCGATGAATTGACCGTGGCGCGCAATCAGGCGCTGGCTTCGACCCGGGCCAAATCCGAGTTCCTCGCCAATATGAGCCATGAGATCCGCACTCCCATGAACGGCGTGATCGGAATGACGGGCCTCTTGCTGGACACGCCGCTGACCGAGGAGCAGCACGATTACGCGCAGACCATCCGCAGCAGCGGCGATGCCCTGCTGACGATCATCAACGATATCCTCGATTTCAGCAAGATCGAGGCCGGCAAGATGACGATCGAGCAGGCGGACTTCGATCTGCGCGCGATGCTGGACGAAGTGGTGGGATTGATAGCGCCGCACGCTCAGGGCAAAGGCCTGAAGATCGCGTACGCCATGCCGCCGGAGACCCCCCGATTCCTGCGCGGCGACGGCGGCCGGATCCGGCAGATCGTGACCAATCTGGCGAGCAACGCGGTGAAGTTCACCGAACGCGGCGAAGTCGCAATTGAGGTGACGCCGCTGCAAGTCACGGAAACGCGTGTGAATCTGCAAATTTCCGTGCGCGATACCGGGATCGGTATTCCTTTTGAGCGTCAGTCGGCTGTGTTCGAGAGCTTCACGCAGGCCGACGGCAGCATCACGCGCAAATATGGCGGCACGGGCCTGGGACTGACGATTTGCCGCCAGCTCGCTGAGCTGATGGGCGGTGAGATCGGCTTGGACAGCGAGCCGGGCTCCGGCAGCACATTCTGGATCCGTCTGAGCCTAATACGCCTGGATCAAACTCAGGCGGAGCCGAAGGCCCGGCCCGCCGAGATGGGAGATCTTGGGCTGCGTATTCTGCTGGCGGAGGACAACGCCGTCAACCGCAAGCTCGCGCTGCGTCTGCTGGAAAAGTGGGGCTGCCAAGCTGACGCCGTGGGCGACGGCGCCGAAGCGCTGCGCGCCATCTCGCGCCGCGAATACGACATCGTGCTGATGGATGTCCAGATGCCGGGCATGGATGGGCTGGAAGCCGTGAGCCGTCTGCGCCGGCGGGAGCAGGAGACAGGCGCGCATTTGACCGTGATCGCCATGACCGCGCATACGATGCAGGGCGACCGCGAGCACTGCCTGTCCAGCGGCATGGACGATTATATTGGAAAGCCGGTCAAGCCGGAAGAATTGCATGCATCCCTGGCTCGCTGGGGCGGAATTTCTTTGAAGAGGGGTGAGAAAATTATGACCGAATTGATAACTGTGGGCGGCGATAAGCCCGTCCTGCGTACGGACCATCTATTTGAAAGCTGCGGCGAGGATCTGGAGTTGGTGCGTGAAGTCTTGGAGATGTTCCTGGAGGCGACGCCGGATCTGCTGGATCGCCTGCGCGCCGCCGTCACGGCGGGCGATGCGAAGAACATCTCGTTCCACGCCCATACCCTGAAGGGCAGCTGCCGAACGCTCGGCGCGGAGGCGCTGGCGGAGGTCTGCCATCGCCTGGAGCTGTCTGGAAAGAACCAGGAACTCGCGGACGCCGCCGGCGATTTCGCCAAGGCCGTTCACGAATTTGACCGGCTGCGCGCGGCGATCGACAGCACGCTCGGCCAATTTGAGCAGGAGCTTGCCGCATGAAAATCCTTATCGCCGAAGACGATCCTATCTCCGCCCTTGTTCTGCGCAAGGCGCTGGAGCGTATGGGGCACGAGGTTTCCGTGGAGACGAACGGCGTTCGGGCCTGGGAGGCGATCGCCAAGGATTCATTCCGCCTGGTCCTCTCCGACTGGATGATGCCGGAAATGGATGGACTGGATCTCTGCCGAAAGATCCGGACGCGCGAAGGCTCTCCCTACGTCTACTTGATCCTGCTGACGGTCAAGGGAAACGCCGAAGACCGGGGCGAGGCTCTGAACGCCGGTGTGGACGACTTCCTGGTCAAGCCGATCGACACCGCCGAGCTGATCGCGCGGCTCGATGTGGCTCAGCGAATCCTCAAGATGAAAGAGGAGCTGAAGACCAGCACCGCCCAGCTCGAAAATATGAGCGGAGAGCTGCGCGAGCAGCACGCGCCCCTCGGAAACCTCCTGGTGGACCAGGGAGTTATCACATACCAGCAGCTCAATGAAGCGCTGGCCGATCAGAAGGAAACCCGCGAGCGGCTGGGAGAGATCCTGAAGAAGCGCGGGTGGGTGACCGAAGGGGACATTACGCAGGCGCGCAGCCGCCAAATGGATGTGCCGTTTGTCGCGGTCGAGCACGAGTCGCCCGACCCGTTTGTGCTGGCGCTGGTGCCGTTCGACACCGCGATGCGCCATCAGATGCTTCCGCTTTCCGTTCAGGACGCCGAAGGCGCCGCCATGGGCCGTCTGCGCCTGGCGATGTCGAACCCCTGGGACATTGAGGCGATCGACCTCGTGCAGAGGACGACCCGGCGACGCGTCGAGCCATTCCTCGCCAGCAAGGCTGAACTTATGGTCGCCATCGAGCGCTCGTATCACGACGTCAACGGCGGCGCGAACGACGAGGAGATGAGCGACTCGATCCAGGCGGCCGCCACGGATATGTCCCTGGACGAGCTGACCGACGAGGTCGATACGGCGGAGCTCATGCGTCAGAGCGATCAGGCGCCGGTCATCCGGTTCGTCAACACGCTGTTCGCCGACGCCGTCGGCCGGCGCGCGTCGGACATCCATATCGAGCCGCAGAAGAAGCACTTCCAAATCTTATATCGGATCGACGGGCAGCTGATCCCGATCCGCACGGTCCCGCGCCAGTTCCTGGCGCCCACGACCTCGCGAATCAAGATCATGGCGGATATGGATATCTCTGAGCGGCGCGTGCCGCTCGATGGACGTATCTCCGTACGGGTTCAGAACCGCCCGATCGACCTGCGCGTTTCCACGCTGCCCACGCAGTATGGCGAACGCACGGTCATGCGAATTCTGGACCGCGCCAACGCTCTGCTGAGCCTGGAGCAGCTCGGATTCACAGGCAAAAACGCCGACGATTTCAATTCGCTCATCCAGAAGCCGCACGGCCTGATCCTGGTCACCGGTCCGACCGGTTCCGGCAAGACGTCCACGCTGTACGCCGCGCTGAACGCTCTGAAATCCATCACGGACAAGAATGGGGCGGTAGTTCGCCGAAACATCATCACGTGTGAAGACCCAATCGAGTATGAGCTGGAAGGGATCAGCCAGTCCGCCGTCCACGAGCGGGCGGGCCTCACCTTCGCCAAGCAGCTGCGCGCGATCCTGCGCCAGGACCCGGATGTGGTGCTGGTCGGCGAGATCCGCGACGCCGAGACGGCGGAGATCGCCATGCGGGCGTCGCTGACCGGTCACCTGGTGCTGAGCACGCTGCACTGCAACGAGGCCGCCGGCGCCGTGAGCCGCCTGCTGGACATGGGAATCCCGCAGTACTTGATCGCCTCGACCCTGATCGGATCGATCGCTCAGCGCCTCGTCCGCCGTCTCTGTCCCAACTGCGCCCGCGAAGTCCCGGTCGATGACGACACGGCGGCGCTCTTCAAGAAGTCCGTCCCCGCCCATCTCTATGAGCCGGTCGGCTGCGCGTATTGCGACAGCCAGGGGATGAAGGGCCGATTGGCCGTACACGAAGTGATGACGGTCGGCCGTGACATTCGAAAGCTGATCATGGGCGCCGCCGACACCAAGGAGATCCACGACTGCGCTGTGGACAACGGCATGGTGACGATGTTCGAGGACGGCCTGGACAAAGCCCGCCGCGGCTTGACTACCGTCACCGACATCCAGTCGAAGGTCAGCTCCATCGAAGACGAAACCCCCGCCGACCGCCGAATGAAACGCGGCGCGCTGAAGCTGCTCGCCGAAGCATAAATTGGCTTGGATCTCAAATAAAACGCGCCTGCCCAAATGGGGAGGCGCGTTTTCATGTCATTTTGCCTGCTCGAAGTTCGTTTCAATCATCGCCATCGCCGCGCGCACTTCGTCCCATTCGTAGTCGCGATGGATGCGGCCCAGCGCGTTTTCGCCGATCGTTGCGCGGTAGTTCTGTTCCCGCTCCAAGCTCTCAACGGCAATGATCACCTCGGGGCGTGACCAACTGCTCTTGATTTCTTCGATGCGCTTCGCCATTTCACCGATCAAGCGCTCATCGAACGACTTCACGGCATTGATGAACTCGGACTTTGGCATCGCCACTTCGCCATGCCGCGCTTCCCAAACTTCAATGCCATCCCGCAGAATATCCCGGCAATCCCAGCGAATATGCACCGTGTCGTCGACGGACCAAAGCCAAATCTTTGGCGGAACGCGAAGATGTCCATTGTCCCAGGTTCGACTGATCCACCAGCGCATCGCGGTATCGCCGATGTCCATAGAAGCGTCGTCGTCTGACGCCTCCCGCCATGCGTCCACATATTCTCGCCACTGACGCCATGATTCGATGTCGGACACTCTGGCCGCTAAATCATTGGGGAGCGGATCGAGTATTGAGGGAACCATCTCCAATAAATCTTCCCAGTATCGCGTGACCTGATAGTCATCGAATGGCAGTGGGGAGATGTTGGACTGTGGCTCCTGCGCCCAGTGGTCGAGGATCTTGGAAGAGTAGCGGAATAATTGCTGGACGCCGATATCAACCCAGAACCACCCGAAAGTCAGGCCGAACCAGTGAAGGTTTGGCGGGTTGTCTCCCCAAGGGCGAATCTCGTCAGGATTTTGGAGGCGAAAGTTGAAGCTGAGCATATTCTGCTAATCCTGCGATGTTGTTTGAGCGTGAAGCTCGTCCATGGCGATAGGTACTCTTGGATCGATATTAATACGGAGGCGGGAATCATGGGCGCGCCCCATAACACAAAGCGATACGGCGAGACATGGAACGCCATGGACCTGGCGGTAATGCAAACCGAAATCGAAAAGTTTCGCGATCTGGTTGTTGTCAGCGGTGGGTGGGCGTGGCATTTTATGTCGCCGCCCCACATCGAACTCAAGCACGCGCACGACCACAAGGACGCCGATCTGTTCGTCCATCCCAATATCTTGTGGAAGATGATGGACCGCATGGAATCGGAAGGCTACGAAAAGATCTGGACACGGTTCGACGGCGTGACCGAGAACTTCGTACGCTACACCAAAGTGGTGGCGGGCGAACGCCCCGTCAAAGTGATCTTCGATCTCTTCATTGAGGCGGTCGTCAGCGTGGAAACTCCGGTGGGGATTCAAGTCGTGGAGCCGGAAACCCTGCTGTCGTTCTACAGAAACAAGCACTCCTCGGTCGAATGCTTCTCGGTCGCCATTGCCAAGGATTTGCTTGGGCGGGGGCAGAATCCCGTGGGGCATGTGAAAATGGCGGACTTCACGCCGTGGGTCAGCGCCGCCCATGATGGGCGGCGCTAGGCGGCAGCCTTTACTTCGTGACGATCGCGCCCATCTTGACGACTTCGAAATCGCTTCCCTTGAGCTGCTTGAGGGTGTTCATGTCGTTGTCGTTCCAATGGGTGTCGGTCATGCCCTGGAAGTACCAGTTGCTGCCGTTGTCGGCGAGGATCATGCCGTATTTCTTCATCGCCGTCAGGACGACTTTGGCTCCGGCGGGGTACGCCGAGATATTGACGCTGGCCTTTAGGCGGACGCGCATGCCCATCGGGGGATACTGCGCGCCGGTCAGGCTGCTGGCGAAATGGCTCGCCGGGGCGGTGTAAGCATGGCGCGTATGGACGCAGGTGAAGCGAATGGCGTGCTTGATGACGCCGGCGGCCACCTCATCCCGCCGGACCAGGCCGGGGAAGATGGGAAGCCCGGCGGCGTCGGCGCTGGTCCATCCGGCCGGCCGGGTGGCGTTGGTTTTCAGATCCCAGATCGCGCCCGCGCCCGCCGTCCAGCCCTTGCCGCCGGCGGGGCGGTTGGCGTCGAACATCTCGTAGAGCCGCCAATTGTCCCGGTCGATGACGAGAACGTGGCCGTCGGAGCCTCCCTCGATCGGCGCGTTCGCGGGAAGCGGGTAGGGGCCTTTATCGCTCTCTGTAGGGTAGTAGAAGGATACCGGAACCTTCGCCTGGGTCCCGCTGACGACGACATAGGGGATGCCGTACGAAGGATCGCTGCCAAAGTCTGGATGGATGCGCGTCGCCGCGCCGATGGAAGCGATGAGCGTATTCGAGTTCGGATCGACCGCCGCCGTGTCAATCGCCGTGTTCCACGCATTGTTCGTCGGGAAAACTTGCTTGCCATGCAGACTTGCCCCAGCGCCGAGGTCCGGCACACCGGTCGCACTAGCGATCGCTCCCATATCACCGCCCGCGCCGTCCGTAGTCGCCCCCGTCGCTACCGAGGACAACCCACCCCCGCCGCAGGACGACAGCGTCATCGTCGCAGCGACTGCAAAGAGACAGACGGCAGGTTTTGCCAAGAGATTAAGCGGCACAACGTTTAGGATCTTCATGAAGCCTCCATGCGACATCGAAAGTATCTCATTATAACATGAGTAGATTTCAACTCAGCAGTTTCTCATGCTCTATTTTCGTTGCCTTGGTGACTATTGTGTGATATTGGAAGCATAGAAGGGAGGTTACTTCCTGTGGTCGGAGTGCGTCAGCTAAAACCACAGGAATACCAGCATAAATGGCAGGGAAATCAAGCTCATGAACGCAAGATCGCGATTGGTGCAGAAGAGGATAGAAACGACCGCACACAGGGCCGCCATGAACGCCATCAACTCCTTCGGCGGTTCAGGATTGCCTCCCCTACGCCCCGAAGAACACCGCCGGTGTCCGGTCCCGCACATCTGGGTCAGGCTCCCCGCAGGTCGCCGACACGTACGCCGCCCACGCCTCACTGCCGAGCCTGACGGCGTGCGCTACGTCTCGCTCCGCTTCCTCGCTGATCCGGGCGTCCGCCGTCGCGTTCTCAAAGGCCATCGTCCAGCCGCCCAGGTCCGCCAATGTGGTTTCTGCTTCGGTCATACCGTTTCTCCATTCCGACCTATCGATCAAATTGAGCTTTAGGTGGTAGACATTTCATCCTCCAAGTGATCGACTTCTCTCCATGTTCTGACAAGAGTGGCGTCCAGACCCGCAAGCTCTTGCCGTGTGGAAGCTAAATCTGTCTCAAGAGATGTGACCTTTGCGGTGAGGGTGGTAATTTTCGCATTCATGTCAGCGAGATACTTCCCTAAGTTGATCTCTTCAGGACGAAACTTGGTTCCTCGGCACGCCCCGCAGGCGATGAAGACTCCTGTCGTACGAAGCGTGCGTCCACCAGCGCCGCCGCACACCTCACAATCGACTTGTACGACGACCGTTCCCGAATTACTCATCTCCATGGTTACCCGATTCCCTCTGCTTCTTCGCTATTCTACAGCAAATCCGCTGCCTTGCCTAGAAATATTTTTCTATTTGCCACAAACGCCCGATGCCAAAAAGCCCCGCTGCAACGCACGTGCGTTACAACGCGGCTTAGAACGTTCGAACGTTACAAGGTGGCCTAAGTAGGTGATCAAAAGTATTTCAGGACGCTTGCTTCGCCTCTGCTTTCGTTTCGACTGACCTGCTCTAATTCCCAATCCAATAATTTATAGTATTTGTCTCTGCCGCACCGGGATATTTATCAATTAAATAAACAAGAAACGATCTTATTGATTGGCGCTGTTCAGAACTTATCAACTCAAGCATTAATTTGTCATCGGACCTCAGCGCCCCTCTATCTAACGATAAGTCGTCTAGAAACATGAGCAAGTAACCACCAACATTACCTGATCGCCCGAGATCCATCGTAGTAATCAGGAGAGCCGGTAAATAATAGTGACATGCTTGAGGTGTGGCGCATGAAAAAATATGGCTATACTGATTTAGAGATGGACCTTTCTTCAAACTATCAAGATCCTTCAGTAAATCAGGCCACGACTTACCGCGAATCAACCTATATACACGATCGAAATCTGGATAGTACGTATGATCAAGTTGCACTAAGTGCGTATCTCCTGGGTAAAGAGTGTCTTTAAACGCCTCAATAATTTGATTTCTAATTTTGCGTTTATCTTCTTTCATAACTTAATTCCGCTCGATCTCAAATATAATCATTGCATGTCAAGTCTCATCACATTAAGGAGGTGATCCCCCCAGCATCCCCATCACGTACGGCCCCGGCCCTGTGAGCCCGCCACCGCCAGCGTCGCATACACCTGGGCCTCGGCGAGTAACGCACTCCTTTTGCTCCTCACATCTTGTACTTCCAGATCCCATTTCAGCCAAGGCAGTGTATGGTAGCTTGCGGTCGCACCTGGTATTGCCTCAGGCTTTGGTAAGGCTCTTGCCTGGACTAAACAGTCCTCAGCCTTGTCCGCATAATATTGTGCATTCTGCTTCATGGTTGTCCATCACTTCTCCAACCGCCTCTTGATCCCCGTCAGCATCCGCAGCTCGTCTGCCGCCGTGCTTAGCTCGCCGATGCTCACCACCAAGCGCCACACCAGTCCCAAGGAGCATCAGTCCGCGAACTCTTCATTCAACGGCCATTCGGTTTCCGCCGCTGCGCGCATGTACATCTTCATGCCGCGCATGCACTC
>JAOQAA010000248.1 GCA_025963815.1 Capsulimonas sp. | reverse complement strand
GCAAAGCCGGGTCATCACGGTCGCGTATGGCGATGAGGCGACGATCGCTCCGCTCCGCGCCGTGGCCACCAAGAAGGCGCATGCGATCTTTTCGAAGAAGTTCGAAGGCGTCGGCTGGGAAAACGACCGTGTGGCGTGGCGGCTTTACGACGACAATCGCAATTCGATCGATCTTTACGCCAAAAACGCGCCGCATCTTTCTCTGGATTATTTCGCGCTGCCCAAAACAAATTACGAAGCGGATTCGATTTACGGCCGCGATATCTTCTGGAATGGAAAGGCGTTTGGGATCGGCGCCGTCGGCGCGTGGGTGGACGGGAAGCTCGTCCGCGTCGCGGACGTCGCCGAGCGCAGCCATAGGATCGTCGCCGACGGCCCGGTCCGCGCCATTGCGGAGATGCATTACACGGGCTGGCGGGTCGGCGGCCAGACTGTCGATCTCACCAGCCGCTTTACCATCTGGGCGGGTCAGCACTGGTTCAAGCACGATATCTTCGCCAAGAACGCCGAGAGGATCGTCTTCGTCTCCGGGCTGCCGATCAAGCAGGGGACCGAAGCGATGACGTCGCCGCAGCCGCTCAAAGGCGCCGGCCATCGTTATGTCGCCACCTGGGGCGCCCAGGTCCAGCTCGCCGAACACGAAGGCGACGGCGTCAACTCCGACAAGCTGGGCCTCGCGGTGGTCTATTCCCACGGCGACATCCCCTCGATTCCGGATCTCGCGTCCGATCCCGTAAACCATCTGGCGCCCATTGCCCTGCACCCAAATGGCGAGGGACAGGTCACCGGCCGCGTCGCCGTCATTGCAGGATGGGATCAAGAGTCGAAAGACGCAATGCTCCCCGAGGCGACGCGCTCCGCCCAGGGCTGGCGAAGCTATGTCGCCGCAATCTCACCGGACATCTTCAAAACGGCATCCATGGATTTCGCGCCCGCCGCCGCAGCCACGGTCCCCGCGAGCAGCGTCGCTCAGACCATCAACCCCGCGCCGCTTTCCCGCAAAAGCATCCTGAACACGATGCGACGCGCCTGCGCCTACCAAATGGAGGCCCAGAAAGTCAATCGCGACAACAACTGGATTCGCTCCACATTTTACACCGGCGTGCTCGCGCTCTATGAAACGACGCATGAGCGGCAGTACCTGGACGCCTCGCTCCAGTGGGCGGAAAGTTTCGAATGGAAGCTCGCGCCGGGCGCCCCGTTCTTCGCGGACAATCAGTGCTGTATCCAGGTCTACGCGGACCTTGCGCGCATCACCCAATCCCCGCAAAAGCTGGCGTACGCCGAAGCGATGTACGCCAATGAAGCGCATCAGACCAAGCCCGGCCGCGAACTCTGGTGGTGGTGCGACGCCCTCTTCATGGCCCCCGCCGGCATGGTCCGCACTTCCTATGTCACGGGCAAGCCCGAATACACGGCCCTGATGAACGCCCTATACTGGGACTCCACGGATTACTTTTATGACAAAGAAGCCCATCTGTTCTACCGCGACAAGACGTTCTTCGACAAAAAGACCGCCAATGGCAAAAAAGTCTTCTGGTCGCGCGGCAACGGCTGGGTGATGGGCGGCCTCGCGCGCCTGCTCGAATACCTTCCCGCCAGCGATCCCAGCCGTCCGCGTTTCGTCCAGCTTCAGCAGGAGATGGCCGCCAAACTGATCGCGATCCAGGGAGAAGACGGCCTCTGGCGCGCGAGCCTGGACGATCCCGACGAATACCCGCTCCCCGAAACCAGCGGCAGCGCCTTCTTTGTCTACTCGATGGCCTGGGGAATCAACCACGGAACGCTCGACCGCAAAACCTACCTTCCCGCCGTCTGGCGCGGCTGGACCGCCCTCGCCGCCAAAGTGGCCCCCGATGGACGGTTAGGTTACGTGCAACAAGTCGGCGGCGCGCCGGCGAAGACGAGCCCGTCCGAGACGCAGGAGTACGCCGTGGGCGCGCTGATGCTGGCGGGGGCGGAGATGGTGAAGCTGGGGGAGAAGTAGGGTAATGAGTGAGCGAATAATACATGGACGACCAAAGGTCGAATCAGCCGGCGGTTGAAACCGCGCCTGTAAGATCACCAAAGTCCACCTGCGCGGACTAAATGCTTTTTATCGCATATCGAGAAGGTATCGCCAAGGATAATGTAGCCCTTGAAGGAGGGCTTCTGCGCTCTTGCAGGCGCGGTTTCAACCGCCGGCCGTATTGATTACATAATACGCACACGCTTATTGCGCAGCACCCAGCTCCGCCAGCGCCTCTTCCATCACCGTTCGATACCGCGCCCCCACCCCGTCGGACTTGGGCTCATCCCCCTCGGCGTCCAGCAGCGCCTGGATCGGCGCGGCGGCTTCGGTGACGTGCAGGCTGGCGCAGGCTTTGGCGCTGACGAGCTGGAGCCAGCGGTCGCGGGAGGCGAGAAGGCGCAGGAGGGCGCGGCGGAGAGTGGCGCGCTGGGGATCGCCGAGGGTGGCGTCGAGCTTTTCCAATTGTTCGTGGAGGGCCCAGAACTCCTCGGCGTAGGCCTGGCGGTTGAGCAGGGCGAAGGTTTCGCGCAGTTCGGCGAGCAGGTCGGGGTCGTCGCCGTCGGCGGGGCGCGGGGTCAAGGCGGCTTCGAGTATGGCGCCGTCGACCAGCGGCGTACGCACGCCGGTTTGCTTGCGCCGCTCGACACGCCACTTGGCGTAGACGCGGGCGGCGAAGGTGAGACTGAGAAAGATTCCAGTATTGATGAACGCCTGAGCGCCTAATGCGGGCACGAAGTCTCCTCGGGAGCGCCGTAGCGGTCGTCGAACTCTTGAAGGCGGCGACGGACCATGAAGGGGATCGGCGCGCGCAGGGCGAATGGGGAGGCGAAGTTGACCTTGAGGATCAAATCGTTGGTGGTCGCCATATGCCGCGCATAGGCCTCGCGGGCCTGCTTGCGACGAGCATCATACTCGGGAGCGCCCCGAAGCGGCGGCTCGGCGGCCTCCCAGCGGGCGAGGCTCGCCAGTGCGGCGGCGCGCGACGCTTCGACTTCCTTCTCCAGAAGCACCCACACCGGCATCACTTTGTTGTGCTTGAGAAGACGGTTGACCGCGCCCATGCCGGGCGGCTCAAACGGGTTGACGCTCAGGTCCAGGGGCTGCCCCCGTCCCGGAAGGTTGTCGAACAGACCTTCTTCTATCGCGTCCTGGATCTTGCGCTCGGCAACGCCGGCGGTCCAGTCGGGATTATCGGCAAAATCATCAGCAGAAACCATATCCTGCTCCTTTCGTCAAACAATTATACCCGGAAGCCGTAATGTCCCCCAACAGGCGACCATGGAACCTGAAGAGTGGGTATAACGTCTAAGAAGCAATAATCACGCAATTTGACCCCACGAAAGGGCTGTTGGATATGGAAAAGCAAGAGATGGAAATGAATGAATCGCGCCGGCGTTTTCTGAGAAACACGGCCCTCGCAGGAGCGGGCCTTGTGGTCGCTCCAACGCTGCTGATCGCCCCACCCGCCGAAGCCGGCGGGTTATTCTCGTTCGCGCAGCCCAGTCCCGCCGAGCAAAAGAAGGTCGGGGATGAGGCGGCCAAGGAAGTCCTCCGCAAGTACAAAGAGATCTTCGATGGCCGCGCCAAGCACTTTGACACGCTCGGACGCCGCCTCGTCGCGGCCCTTCCTGCATCCGATCGCCAGACCTGGAACTACCGGTTCCACGTACTCGACAGCAAAGAAGTGAACGCCTTCGCGCTGCCCGGCGGTGATATGTTCATGTTCACTGGGCTTTACGAAAAACTCAAAACCGACGACGCCTTGGTAGCCGTGACGGGACACGAGATGACCCACGTCCGCAAACAACACTGGGCAAAAGCTTATAAGAAATCGCAGGAGCGCAACACATGGCTCGCGATTGGCCTGAGTATCTTCCACGCCGGCCAGGGCGCTCAGACGATCGCATCCCTGGCCGACAGCGCCATCTCCAGCAAGTTCTCCCGCAAGGAAGAGGACGAAGCGGACGCCGGGGGCCTTCAGAATATGGTGGACGCCGGATACAACCCACAGGGCATGATCGAGCTGTTCGAAGAGCTGCAGAAAGTCAGCGGCAACGGCGGCAGCATCGGCGGCGACTTCCTCTCCGACCACCCATTGACGTCGGCGCGCATCAACAGCACCAAAAAGCGCATCGCCGAATTCAAGCGCAGCGACTCGTTCCCGCCGCAAACACCGCTGGATTACGATTCGCTGAAGTAACGCGGCCCTCACCCCCCAGCCCCCACTCCCACTTCTGGGAGAGGGGGAGTCAGAATTTCAGCTTTTCTTTACGTATACCAAATCTTCGAACCATCCTACCCGATACCGAACTCACACCATCAATCCAGCCCCACGCGCACTTGGCCGCTTCGCTTTCTTTCCTCGATCACTTCATCGTATATGTCCGTGAGTTTGAGGGCGATCTTGCGCCAGTCGTGGTGGTCTTCGACGTAGCGGCGGGCGTTGCGGCCGAGGCGGTCGGCTTCTTCTGGGTGTTTGAGAAGGTGGATGATCTGGGTAGCGAAGGCGAGTGGGGTGTCGGCGGTCAGGACGCTTTCGCTGACGGCGTCGGAGCGCAGCGCGTGGCAGGCGGTGGGGCTGGCGACGAGGGCTTTGCCCATGGCCATCAGTTGTAAGACGCGGTTGCGGCTGGCGCCGGGCGAGCGCAAGGGGCAGACGGCGAGCGCGGCGTGAGCGAAGAATGGGCGGGCGTCGGCGACGCGGCCGGTGGCGTGGACGCCGCTGTGCGGGTCGGACGCCAGGGCGGTCAGCTCAGGCGCGGGGTTGCTGCCGACAAAGGTGATGGTCGCCGGAGGATAGGCGTTGCGGATGCCGGGCATGATCTCTTCACAGAAATACGAGGCGGCGTCGCGGTTGGCTTCGTTGTCCATCTGGCCGGAAAAGACCATCTTCCCGAACTGAACGGGAATCTCGGGCTGTGGCTGGAAGTAGCTCAGATCCACGCCGTTCGCGATGACATCGAGCTTGAGCGAGGCGCCTTGAAGCTGCGCGAGCTCGTTCAGGCAGTTTGCGGAATGGTCGGTGGCGGCGAGCACGCGGTCGCATTCGGCGGCGACGCGCGGTTCGTAACGCTCCATCTTTTCGAGTTCACGGCGGGCGACAGCGCGGTCGAGGGTATTGGAGGTGTTCTTTGCGTGCCGCGCCTGGATATCGGTCCGGCAATCGACGGCGTCGAACACGACGGGGACGGCGTGCTTGAGCGTGCCGGCGGCGTGGGCCATGCGCAGGCTTTCGAGATGGGCGACATCAAATGTCCCGCACGCCAGGACATGGCGCAGAGTATTGAGGAACAAGGGAGAATAGCTGGAGGCGACCCACAGCGGCACCGGAGAGTTGATCAGACGCGCGGTCTGAAGCAGCGCGCCGCCGCGCGAGACCGGCACGATATGAACGGCCTCGCAGATCTCCTCCAGGAGAGCCCGGGAGGATTGATCGGCGTCGGTTCCATCCACGCCAAGCGCGACCACGGTAATGCGATGCCCCAGGCGCGACAAATGGTCGACCAGTTGGTAGGCGCGAAACCGCGACGGCGACGGAACATAGGGAGCAGCAAAAAGAATGCGCATGGCGCTCAGCGGGAATCCGGACTTTGGACCGGACCCTCCTGATGACCATTGTACCACGCGCCATCGCAATTCAAGCGGAACCAAAAACGGGTAAATAGACGAGTGTCGGTCTGCTTACCGGCTTTTGGTCGCCGTGATTGACATTGCGCGCCGCCGCCCGAACGGGCGTGCTTTTTAATTGGGCAGTTCGGTCACGACGCGCGTCGCATGGTTGCCCTTCGGCCCCTGCTCCAGCTCGAACGCGACTTCCTGACCTTCACGCAGGGTCTTGTATCCATCGATCTCAATCACTGAGAAATGGACGAAGACATCCTGCTGACCAGAATCCAAGGCGATAAACCCATAACCGTGAGTGTTATTGAACCACTTGACTTTGCCAGTCAACATTGAAGCACCTCCTGAATGGACGCGTAGAACTTTAAAACGATCGCATTGAACATAAATGCACAAAGCGTGCCAACGCACCAATTCCCGGCTTCCTTCCCAAAAAAATTAATTATCGCGAGAGGTTGCGAACGACGGCGTCCACGAGGTATACTACTGAGCATTCGATTTTTCGCGCGTTCACAATCTCTGCAGGAGTTTCGTCGGCAATGCCAAACATTAAATCAGTCATCAAGGACGTCAAGCGTTCCCGCCAGCGTCAGCTGCGCAACCAGGCCGCTAAGTCACAGATCAAGACCTTCGTCAAGAAGGCTCGCACCGTCATCGCGGACACCACGTCCGACGAGACCACGGTGGCGACGACCGTCTCCAAGACGGTCAGCGTGATCGACAAGGCTTGGAAGCGTGGCATTATCCACAAGAACGCCGCCAACCGCCGCAAGTCCCGCCTTCAGAAGCGAGTCAACGCCGCCAAGGCCACCGCGACCGCCTAAGCACTTCCGGCGACCGCACACAAAATCAAACAAGCCTCCCCTCGCTCAGCTGCGAAGGGAGGCTTGTTTGTGCTTGGAGGGCGTCTTCTACTTCAAAGTCCAGAGCAGCACCGATCCGTCTTGCGTTCCCGCCGCGAGCATTCGGCTGTCGGTGGAGAAGGCGAAGGAGAGGCTGGCGGGCGGGTAGCTGCATTCGAGGCGGTGGAGGAGACGGCCGGTGCGGACATCGCGCACGGCGATGGATTTTCGGTCGGCGCCGCTGCACGCGAGCAGACCTCCGCTCGGAGAAATCGCCCAGCCGCCCATCGGCGCGCGATATCCGCTTTGCGCCGTCCCGTTCTTGCCATTCCATAGCCGCACGCGCAGCAGATACTGCTTGCCAGCCACTTCCGATTGCACGCTCGCCACCGACGCGCCGCCCGCGACCAGCGCCGCGCCGATCAAATCGGGCGCGACACGAGTCCAGCGGTGCGTCTTCAAAGACTTGTCCCAGAGGTCCAGCGAGCCCTGACTGTCCGCGCCCAATCCCCGGCTTGCCACCAGACAATCTCCACTGCCCGGGACGAACTGCAAGGATACGACAGAGCGGTGCGGATGCGGCAGCGTGCGCAGCAGACGGCCGCTTTTGACATCCCAAAGCCGCGCTTCCCCGGGAAACTGCCCCCCCGCAAGATCGCCTCCTCCCGTCGCCAGCACCCCGCCTTTGGGGCCGAAGGCAAGACAAAGGCCGCCCGTGGTGCGCGGCGGGGCAAGGGTGCGCAAGGACGCGCCCGCCGCCGCGCTCCAAACAAGAACGCGTGATTGTACGGTGGAGGCGGCGAGCGTGTCTCCGACCGGCGCATAGGCGACCGCGTTCACCGGGGACGTATATGGCAGCATATACATCACAAGACCGCTCGCGACATCCCAAACACGGACTTCCCCCGGAGACGTCCCCGAGGCCATACGGCCGCTTCCCACCACAAGATGCTTTCCATCCGAGGAAAACGCCAACGATCCCGCCACGGGCTGGCCGCACACGCCCAGCAGCCGAGGGGCAATCCCAGTGGCCGGAACCACTCTGGGACGGGCGGGGCGCGGCCGCACGCGTCGCGCCGGCGCCGCAAGCGCCGAGGAGGCCACGAAGACGGCTGCAAGGCCAGCGACAGCGAGATGAAGAAAAGTGGGAGTACGCTGAGTCATGAAGTTGGAGCCCTCATCCCCCAGCCCCTTCTCCCAATTCTGGGAGAAGGGGAGTCCGAGGGATTTTTAGTAAATTTTCAAATCGCCGAGTTTCAATTCCCTCCGTCTCCCCTCTCCCAATTCTGGGAGAGGGGTCGGGGGTGAGGGCCTTCTCAGGAACGACACAGCGCGACGACTAGCAGCTGCAGGTTCGCGGCGTGGTTGTCGCCGGCCGGCGCCGTGGCGCCGAGCGCTTCGATCGGCACGGCGCCCTTCATCGCCATGTCGCTGGCGAGGACACGCGCCAGGGCGTGGCGCAGAGCGTCGTACGACCAGCGGCGCGCCTGGTCCTGAAGGCTGCGCAGCAGATACGCCTGACGCATCGCCAGACCGATGACCTCACCGGAGAGCACGGCTTGCAGCTCCTCCGGCAGAGGTCCTTTCGAGGCTCCAGTAATGCGCTTTTCCGCGAGATATTTCGCGCCCCACAGCATGCGAAGATGCCGGGCGAGCATGACGAAGGTGCGGGCCGCCACAGCGTCGGGCTTGTCGCCGTGGCGCAGCATCTCCTCCACCTGACGCAGGGCGCGCGGAGCGTCCTTGCTGCCCACGGCGTCCAGCAGGGCGAAGATGTTCTCCTCCGCGCCGCGCGTGCCGACCGCCAGGGCGTCGTCGCGCGTGACCAGCGTTCGGTCCCCCGCGTAAGCCGCCGCTTTGTCCAGCTCATTGTGCAGCACGAGAAGGTCGCCGCCCTTCCCCGCTCCGCCCCGGTCCGACGCCGCCGACACCGCCCGCTGCACGATCACTTCCAGCGCCGCCGGCTCGGCCGTCTTGCCCAGAGTCTTCAAATACGCCGCCGCGCGCGATTTCAAATCGCCGGCGAGCGGCGCATCGCACACCACCACCGCGCCGGTCTTCGCCACCGCGTTCTGCAATTTGGTCGAGACCGAACGCCCCTTGACCTTGCCGGCCTCATATTCCGGAGCGGCCGCGATCAGGACCAAACACGTCAGCGATCCCAGTTTCCCCAGCCCCGCGGCCAGATCGTCCTGCTCTTCCTTGGACAAGCGCTGAATATTGGTGATTACCACCACCCGCCGTTCGGAGAACATCGGAACACCGCCCGCCGACGCCAGGATCTGCGTCGCCGCCAGATCCTCCGCACCCGACGAGCCGACATCGCGCACCTCCCGGTCGAAGTCCGCCGCGCTGGGGTCCAGCAAAGGATCAGTGAGACGCGCGACACCCTCGCGCTTCAGCGCATCGTCGCTGCCCGTAAATAAGTACACCCGCTCCGCCGGCTGCGGGAAGCCCTTGGCGCCGAGTTTAGAGTAATCAATTTCCACGCAGAGAGTTTACCTGATTGGGGGCGCGATGGGGCATTAACCCGCAACATCGCCCGTAGGTGGCATGCCTGTAGCCCTGGACAGGCATGTGCTACGAACAAGAGCAAACACGCGTTTCGCTTCGTACGCAATTCATGCCTGTCCAGGGCTACAGGCATGCCACCCGGGGCGAATGGCGCAAGAATCCGATTCTTGACAAAGCCTCTCAAACACGATAAAATAACACCACTATTAAGGGGTGTCACCTAATGGAGAATTTAGACTTCAAGGATCAGCTGCTGAGCCTGGGGCTGACGCGCTACGAAGCGCTTGTCTATCTGGCGCTGCTGGAGCGGCAGGACACGACGCCGCCGCAGATCGCGGTGCGGGCCGCCGTTCCCCGACAGCGGATCTATGACATTCTGGCGTCGCTGATCGCGCGAGGGATGTGCGCGGAGGGGCATAGCGGGCAGCGCTCCGTGTTTCGAGCGGTGGCGCCCGCCGACGCCCTGACCGCGCTGCTCGATGAACGGGAGCGGCGAGAAGAGGACGAGCGCGTCCGTCAGCGGGCGCAGGCGCGGTCGCTCGCCGACGCTCTGACGCCGATCTTCCATGCGGGAAGCGACGCCGACGATCCGATGGCCTATATCGAAGTGATCGCGCAGTCGCAGCGGATCGCGGAGCGGGCTTACGCCCTCGCCGAAAAGGCGGAACAGGAGATCCGCGTCTGCTTCAAGCGTCCTTCCATTATCAGCGACGCCGATAACAAACGCCTGGTGGAAGGGCCGCTGCGACGCGGCGTCCGTTACCGGGCGATCTATGAGAAGCAGATGCTCGCCGATCCGGAGTCGCGCGAGCTGGTTCGACAATGCGTCGAATGGGGACAGCAGGCGCGGTGCGTCGACGAAGTCCCGGTGAAGCTGCAGCTGCATGACGGCGGGATCGCGCTGCTGTCGCTTCAGGATTCTCCGGGCGAAGCGCCGCGATTTACCGCGATTGCCGTGACGAACGCGGGACTAACGCAGATGCTCGGCCTTGCGTTTGAGGCGCTCTGGGCGCAGGCTGAGGAAATCCCCGACGTTTCCGTTCACAACGACAGCGACAAAGATGGAGAATAAGTGAAATGGAAAAGATCGTATTTCTAGACCGAAACGCGATACGCATCGCGCTGCGCGAGCCGAATTTTGCGCATGAATGGCGTGAGTATCCCCATACGGCGGCAGAGCAGATCCTGGAGCGTCTTGAGGGAGCGACAATCGCGATCACGAACCGAGTTCCGATCACGGGGGCCACACTCGACGCCATCCCCACCCTGCGTTTTGTCGCGGTCAGCGCGACGGGATACGATCATGTGGATGTGGCGGCGTGCCGCGCGCGCGGCGTCGCCGTGTGCAATGTCCGGGAATGGGCGGTGTCCATCCCAGAGCACGTCTTCGCCCTGATCCTGGCGCTAAGCCGGCAGCTCCCGGCTTACCGTCAGGCGGTCAGGGAAGGAGCGTGGGGACGCTCGGCCACTTATGGTCTGCTGATGGAGCCGCTTCCCCACGCGCTGTTCGGCGGAGTGCTGGGCCTGATCGGCTACGGGGCGCTCGCTCGTAACGTCGAAGCGATCGGGCGCGCCTTCGGCATGAAAGTCCTGATCGCGGAGCGCAAAGGCGCGGAGCACGTCCGCGAAGGGCGTGTCTCGTTTGACGATGTCCTGAAGAACAGCAACGTGATCAGTGTGCTCTGCCCATTGAACGACGAAACCCGAGGCATGATCGGCGCGCCTGAACTCGCCTTGATCCGCCCCGATTCCATTCTGATCAACTGCGCCCGCGGCGGTATCGTGGATGAAGCCGCGCTCGCGGCCGCGCTCGTCGCGGGACAGCTCGGCGGCGCCGGCGTGGATGTGCTCACCCAGGAGCCGCCGGTGAACGGCAATCCTCTGCTGGAACTGAACCTCCCGAACCTGATCGTCACGCCGCACATCGCGTGGGCGAGCTGGGAGTCGCTGGAAACGATGGCGGAGCAGTTGATTGGGAACTTGGAAGCGTATGTAGCGGGAGAAGCGCGGAATTTGGTGGGGTAATTCCCCGGCGCTTTGGGACCTATTCCCCCGGCGCTAAAGCGCTTCCCCCTTTTTCCCAGCAAGGGGCTAAAGCCCGGGAAAAGGGGTGCTGATAAATATAGTCCATGCGAATCTTGTCGTGGCCGACGAAGAATTGGCAATGCCAAAAACTCTTTCCACAATACGGAATACTTGCCTGGACCTCAGTTACGAACGCCCCTTTCCCGCCCGTAGGGCCTTGCTGGAAAAAGGGGAGGCCGAAGTTTACTTCGGCGGGGGAATAGGTCACGAAGCGCCGCGGGAAATAGGTCACGCCCGCCCAAACCGGAACTTCGAGACCCACCGCGCGCGGCGGGCGGCGCGGA
>JAOQAA010000242.1 GCA_025963815.1 Capsulimonas sp. | reverse complement strand
CTCGAATAGCTCCACGCGGCTTGGACGGATCTCCGGCGCCAAGGGGTATCGGACGCTCGGACAATGGGGCTCCTGGCAGCTGGTCGGCCGTATTCCTGGGGACTCGCCTGCGGTCGCCACTTCCCCGATGATGTATCATTTGATCATCGGCGGCAACAAGGTCGCCGATATGCCGGTGCTCCATGGGCAGACAATGTGTTCGGTTCGCGCCTGGGGCCAACGCATTTGGATTTGCCCTCGATTGGAACGAAGACAAACATGAGGTGCTGCTTGATGGATCGGAAGTGGACGCGCCGGTGACGCTGATCGACGATCACGCGTTTCTGCCGATTGAGACGCTCGTGAACGCAGCCGGCCTTGCGATCCTGGAGACCGACGATCAAACGCATCGCATCGTCGTCGGGACGCACGTGTGATTGCGCTTGGCGCTGAAGTGTCTTCTCAAACTCCCCGCATCTGCCGCCGGAATTCCCCTGGACTGAGGTGAAAGTATCGCCGGAAGACTTTGCATAGGTCATTTGCGTTGGCGAAGCCTGTATTCGCGGCTATTGCCTCCAGCTTTAGATCGGAATGGATAAGAAGCCGGGTCGCTTCTTCCAGGCGGACCTGGCGCAAGAATCCTGCGGGGGCGAGTCCGGTGACGTCGCGGAAATGGTGACTGAAGCCGCTGCGGCTCATGCCGTATGTCTCGGAAAGCTGCGCGACGTCCACGGATTCCGGCAGCCGCGTCAGGGCGAAGGCGCGAACCTCATCGAGCAATTTTTCGCGGGCGGGGCGAGGGTATGCGGCATGGTGCGCAGCGCGCTCGTACTCCACAAGAAGATCGAACGACGCCTGCTCCTCGGCGAATCGGTCACGGTATCCCGTCGTGTGAGTGGTTTCAAAGGCTGCGAGAAACCGCGTGAGCAAAGCGCCGTCGTCCGGCATGGCAAGCACTGCCCCCAATGTCTTCTTGCGCTCACTGATGCGCTGTGTGACATACGGCTGCGTCAAAATCAAATACACGAATGACCAGTGATTGGATTCGTCCGGCATATGATAGACATGAGGAGACGGAACTGTTGCGACAAACGCCATCCCAGGCTCGATCTTGTGCGAAACGCCGCCCTCGCTGTAAGTTCCCCAGCCAGCGAGCGTGTACTGGAATACCAGAAACGGATGCGCCGTGTCGCCGCCGCGCTTCTGTCCGTCCCAGTAATAGCGATCCGCCGGGCGCCTTCGCTCATAACCGCCGGCAATGAGCGTGTCCGGCCCATGAACACGTTTCTGATCCCGCGCTTCAAAGATACTGCGCGCCCAAAATTCCCGCTCCGCAAAATCCATCGCTTTCATTGCTTTACCCCATCGCGCACAAATTGACTATAGATAGCTGGAATAAACGATTGGCGCCGCAGATACTCTCTTGTATAATCTTAGCAGGAAAAGCAAATGTTTTTCACGTTTTGGATATTACCGGAAAGGTCTTCTTCCCATGCCGATAAAAATTGCGATGATTGGCGCCGGATCAATTGGGTTTACGCGCCGCCTGATGCGTGACGTTCTGTCTGTGCCGGAATTGCAAGATACGCAATTTAGCCTGATGGATATCTCGAAGCAGAACCTGGATATGGTCGCCCAGCTTTGCCGCCGCGATATCGAAGGCAATGGCCTGCCGGCGACAGTCGCATCCACCACCGACCGCCGTGAGGCGCTGCGCGGCGCCGACTATGTGATCTGCACGATTCGGCAGGGCGGCTTGGAAGCGTTCCAAACGGACATCGATATTCCGCTGAAGTATGGCGTGGACCAATGTGTTGGCGACACGATCTGCATCGGCGGAATTATGTACGGCCAGCGCACGATGGCGGCGATGCTGGATCTGTGCAAAGACATTCGTGAAATGGCGAAGCCCGGCGCGCTCTTTCTGAACTACTCCAACCCGATGGCGATGAACACCTGGGCGTGCAATAAATACGGCGGGGTGAAGACCGTGGGATTATGCCATGGCGTGCAGGGAGCGCATTGGCAGATCGCGCAGTGCATCGAGCTCTGGGCAAAGAAGGAAGGGCTGCTCGGCGAGGAGGAAACCCTGCCGCGTAAAGATGTCGATGTCGTCTTCGCGGGCATCAATCATCAGACATGGTGCATTCAAGCGCAGTGGCGCGGCATCGATTTCATCCCCCGGCTGTTGGAGTTATTTCAGGCCCATCCCGAGTATCCGACGACGGAGAAAGTGCGGATCGATGTTCTCAAGCGCTTCGGCTATTACAGCACCGAGTCGAACGGGCATCTGAGCGAGTATCTGCCCTGGTATCGCAAGCGTGTGGACGAAATTCACGATTGGATCGATCTGTCCAGCTGGATCAACGGCGAAACTGGCGGTTACTTGCGCGTCTGCACCGAAGGCCGCAACTGGTTCGAGACGGACTTTCCCAATTGGCTGTCCGAAGAAGCTCCGAAGTTTACGCCGGAAAGCCGCAGCGAGGAGCACGGTTCGTATATTATCGAAGCCCTGGAAACGGGACGTATCTACCGAGGTCATTTCAATGTCGTCAACCAGGGTCAGATCACGAACTTGCCCGATGGCTGCGTGATTGAGGTTCCCGGCTATGTCGATCGAAGCGGGATTAATATCCCCGTCGTTGGCGACTTGCCGCTCGCCTGCGCCGCGACGTGCTCCGCAAGCGTCCGCGTTCAGGAGATGTCCGTCGAAGCCGCCGTGCGCGGCGACGTCACCCTGCTCAAGCAGGCCGTGCTGCACGATCCCCTGGTGGGCGCCGTTTGCAATCCCGAGGAAGTCTGGCAGATGGTGGATGAGATGCTTGTGGCCCAGGCGCAGTGGCTGCCCCAGTACGCCGCCGAAATCCCCGCCGCCCGCCGCCGCCTTGCGGACGCCGAAGCGAACGGAACCCGGGTCCGCCTGCGAGAGACCCAGGGCGCCGCGCGTCTGCACACCAAGACCGTGGACGAAATGTCTCAGGAAGCCGAACAGTCGCGCGCGAACGCCGGGGCCGCCGACAAAGGCAAGATGACGAAGGTGGTTGCGTAGTATCGGTGGTCTTGATGAGGGAATACCGAGTTCCAAAGGAGAAAATTTGAACCGTTTTCGGATACGAAATTACGCCGCCGCGGCCGCGTTGATATTCTCAGCCATGGGCGGCGCCCGCCAGGCGTGCGCCGCGCCGGTGGCGACGATTGATCTGGATGGAGCGGCGGTTGGCCGCCCTTTCGAGGGACTGGGCGCCGTGAGCGGCGGCGGCAATACGAGCCGCCTGCTGCCCGATTACCCCGCCGCACAAAAGAAGCAGATCCTCGACTATCTGTTCAAGCCAGGCTTTGGGGCGTCCTTGAGCGAGTTTAAGGTGGAGGTCGGCGGCGACGTCAACTCCACGGAGGGCTCCGAGCCGAGTCATATGCACACGCGAGACGACGAGGACTACTCTCGCGGCTTTGAGTGGTGGCTGATGGAGCAGGCCAAGGCGCGCAATCCCCAAATTTCGCTCGATTGCCTGGCCTGGGGGGCGCCGGGGTGGGTCGGGAATGGAAATTTCTGGTCGACCGACATGATGGACTATTATATCAAGTTCATCAAGGGGGCCAAGAAGTATCATGGATTGGAGATCGGCAGCGTCGGCGGGAAGAACGAGCGCGGCTTCGACCGGGACTGGTACATCGGGTTTCGCAAGGCGCTTGATGCGAACGGCTTGTCTCATGTCAAGCTCGTCGCGTCCGACGACTGGGGACCTTATTGGATCAAGGTGGCTGACGCATCCGTGACGGACCCCGAATTCAGCAAGGCGATCGATGTCTTCGGGGCGCATATTACCTGGTCCGAGAATCCGCCGCTGCCGACGGAAGCGATCCAAAAGCTGGGCAAGCCGTTCTGGGATACGGAGCTTCACAATTACTATCCCGGATTCGAATCGGAAATCTCACTGATCCAGGCGTTCAACCGTAATTACATCCGGGCCAAGATCACCAAGAACATGGTCTGGAACCTGATCTGGTCTTACTATTCCGTCTCCTCGTACCCGGATGTCGGCATGATGCGGGCGAACTCGCCTTGGAGCGGACACTATGAAGTCCTCCCGGTGCTCTGGGGATACGCCCATGTCAACCAGTTCGTCAAGCCTGGCTGGCTCTTTCTGGAGAACGGAGGCAATGGCGAGCTGCCGGGTGGGGGAACCTACACGGCCCTGAAATCTCCGAACGGCCGCGACTACAGCCTCATCGTCGAAACCAAGGACGCTCCAGGGGCCCAGCTTGTCCGGTTCAACCTGACGCACGGGATGCCCGCGAAGGCGCTCCATATCTGGAAAAGCACGGCGGATGCACAGTTCGTGCATTCGGGCGACTTGACGCCGGCCGATGGCGCTGTCACGATTTCACTGGAACCCAATTGCGTCTATTCCATCACCACGACGGAAGGGCAGCGCAAGGGGAGTTATCCCGCATCGCCGGCGGACGCGCCGCTAAAACTGCCGTACCAGGACAACTATCAGAGCTATCGCGTCGGCGCCCAGGCTCGATATCATTTCGATTACCATGGCGCGTTCGAGATTGCCAAGGGAGGGCCGGGGCATCCGAAGGTCCTGCGGCAAATGGCGACCAACTCCGCGAGCGGCTGGGGCGGCGCGTATCTGCCGCTGATGTTCCTGGGATCGAGCGATTGGGAGGACTACACGGTCAGCGCCGACGCGTACATCGAGAAGGCTGGCGCCGTGGCGATCCACGGCCGGATCGGCGTGATTCCAAACGACAACAACTTCGATCCTCCCGGCTATACGTTCCGCATCCAGGACAGCGGCGCCTGGGAGCTGAGCAGCTTTAAGACGGTGATTGCCCATGGCGACACGTCCTTCAGCGCCGACCGATGGCATCGCCTGCAGCTCGGTTTCCAGGGTTCACAAATCACAGCCTCCGTGGACGGCAAGGCCGTCGCCACGGTCAGCGACACGACCTACGCCGGCGGACTGGTCGGACTGGGAACCGGATGGAACTTCGCCCAATTCGCCAACCTGAAAGTCGAGCCCATCGGAGCACAAAGCGCCATGGCCGCACTTGCGCGGTGAGTGGCTTAAGATAACGGCCTAAAAATCGACCGGTTCGGGAGATCTTATTGTCTCCCGAACCGGTCGATTTTCAGGCGATCACTATCCCGCCAGCGGGACTACCGTCAGCACCCGTTTCATCGCACCGCGCAGCAGAGTGACGCCGACGGGAACGCCCGCCTGTTTGTCGGTCAGGCGTCGATGCAGGTCGTCCAGTCCCGACACCGTCTTTTCTCCAAATGCGACGATCACATCGCCCGGGCGCAGACCGGCCTGGGCGGCGGGGCCGCCGTCCTGGACATCGAGCACCAGGACGCCGCTGTCTTCGGTCAGATTGTGATAGCGGACCAAGCGGCGGGGCAGGGGCGTGTCCTGGCCGGAGACGCCGATCAAGCTGCGCTGAACCTTGCCGTATTGGATCAGCTGGCTGGCGACGTAGATCGCCGTGTTGATCGCCGTGCTGAAGCAGATGCCCTGCGCGGACGCGATAATCGCCGTGTTCACGCCGACGACTTCACCGCGCGATGTGACCAGCGGCCCGCCGGAGTTACCAGGATTTAAGGCCGCGTCGGTCTGGATCACGTTGTCGATTAGTCGGCCCGAATTGGCGCGCAAGGAGCGTCCGAGTGCGCTCACCACGCCGGCTGTCACCGAGCATTGGAACCCATACGGGTTACCGATGGCGATCACGAGCTGCCCCGTTCGCACCTGCTGCGAATCCCCCAGGCGCGCCGCCACCAAGTTCGGCGCGTCGATCCGCAGGACCGCAAGGTCCGTCTCCGGATCGTCTCCCACCAACTCCGCGCTGAATGTGCGCCCATCGGCGAGCGTCGCTTCTAAGTTTGTCGCGCCATGAACGACGTGGCTATTGGTCAGCAGATAGCCATCTGGCGTGAAGATAAATCCCGAGCCGCTGCCCTGTCCTTCCTGTCCGTTGCGCATAAATGTCGCCCGAATGAAGACAACGCTCGGCGTCACCGTCTCCACGGCGTGCATCACCGCCTGCGAATACGCGTCAAACAGCTCCCCATCCGAAACGGGAATATCCTTTGGGACGCCCGCTCGGTCTTCGTCAATAAGATGCGCCTCGTCATTTAGGACCCATTCTAAGTCCAGACGGGCGTCAATCGTCGATGTCATTTTAAATCTCCTCCAGATGGAAGAAGCGGGCTCCGGCGCATGCCGAAGCCCGAAGTCGATGTGTATTGATAAAACACTCGCAGTTTGAGTGTAGTTCCGAGGTCGCTCCGCTGTGGGCATCTGCTATAGTAACTCTAAAATAGGAGAATAGAATGTTTCAATGGCTTTCGCGTCTGTTCCAGAAATCCGAAGGCTGTTCGCTGCACAATGACCTTTCTGCAGAAGAACGGCAGGCTGAAGCCTCGCGCTATGGTGATTTATTGATGGATGCCGTAGGCGCCGCGATTGAGGTGACCCGGCAGACTGATCCGCTCCTGCATCACATCATGACGCAGTCGACTGCTGCGGATGTTCTCATCGGAATGGAAGAGATGTCCGCCGCTTACGTTGTGCTGCCCAGAACCCTCAAGCCAGGGCTGCGCACGATCGGTTTGACATGGGATTGGATTGATGCGCACGATCAAGCGACGACTGTCGAATATATTTTGTCCGAAGTGCGGGAAGCGATCGCAAGAGGCGATTTGCCAGACTCTCCAGATGAATATTTACCAGCGGAAGAAGAATGATCGTACGAAGCCCGGCCAATATGGCCGGGCTTAAATTTTGCGCTTGACAAAATATCGAAAAGTGTATAAACTGTATTAACTGAACTAGTACAGTGTGAAGGAGCGCCGTTGTCTCTCGAAATACAAATAGCAACTGGAAGCAGCACGCCGATCTACTGGCAGATTGTCGATCAGATCGGCAAGGCCGTGGAGTCGGGCGCGGCCCAGCCGGGCGATCAGTTGCCGAGCGTGCGCGCTCTGGCGGAGCGGCTGGTCGTCAACCCCAATACCGTTGCGCGGGCTTATAACGATCTGGTGCGGGACGGCGTGCTCGAGTCGCAGCGCGGCAAAGGGGTGTTTGTCGCCGAGCGGCGTCAGGTGTTCTCGGACGCCGAGCGCCGGCGGCGATTGGAGCAGGCGGGCGACGTTTTTCTGCACGATGTTCGGATGCTGGGATTTACGACGGCCGAAATTATCGATTACTTAGAGCGGCGGCTCAGTGAAGCCATGCCGGAGACGCCTCGGGAGGTTACGCATGAATGACTTTGTGATCGAAACGCATGGGCTGACCAAGTACTACGGGACGCGCGAAGTGGTGTCGCCGCTGGATCTCGCCGTACCGCGCGGGTCCATCTTTGGATTTCTCGGCCGCAACGGCGCCGGCAAGAGCACGACCATTCGCATGATGCTGGGGTTGGTCGAGCCGACACGCGGGTCGGCGACGGTGCTCGGCCAGGACAGCCGAAGTCTCACTCCGGAACTGCGCGCTCGCATCGGTTATCTCGCCGAAGGGCATCATGTCTACGGCTGGATGACCGTCAAAGAGTGCGGCGAGTGGCAATCCCGATTTTATCAAAATTGGAACTGGGGCGTTTACAACGGCGTCGTCGATCATTTCGGCCTGAACCCCAAGACCAAGGCGAAGGGACTGTCACGCGGCGAGCGCGCTGGCCTCTGCCTCGCCTTGACCCTGGCGCCCGAGCCAGAGCTACTCATCTTAGATGACCCCGCACTCGGCCTGGACCCTGTCGCCCGCCGCAGCCTACTTCAGTCGATGCTGTATGTGACACGCCGCGCCGACCGGACTATTCTCTTTTCGTCGCATCTGCTGTCCGATGTCGAACGCGTCGCCGACCATATCGCCATTCTCGACCGAAGTGTCCTGCGCGCCAATTGCAGTTTAGAGACCTTTCAGGATCGAGTTCGGCAAGTTTCGCTCAAGTTCCCCGGGACGCCGCCGCCGCCGCCCGCCATTCCCGGCCTGCTGCACTCGTTCCGCACGGAAAACGAGATGGTGCTGACCATCGCGAATATGTCGCCCGAAACGGATCGGATTTTGAGGTCGCTGAATCCCAAGAGCATCGATCCGATGCCGCTGGGTTTGGAAGATGCCTTTATCAGCTATCTGGGCGATCGGGGTGAGCAGTCGTTCTTTATCCCGGATGCGGAGGATGCGGCGTGAACGCAGGAAACTTTCGCGCGTTTCGCGCGATGTTCTGGAAAGAGTACCGCGAGAACGCCAAATGGGCGGCGCTGGCGGCGGTGGGGCTGCTGCTGTCGATTGTGATCATGGCGGCGCAGCCCGGTCAAGGCTATCACTACAAGGCGAAGCCATTTTATGACTTTTGGCGATCTGTCAATGGAGACGTTGTGCTGGGGAGCGCGCTGACGGCGCTGCTGCTGGGAATGCTTCAGATCTTTCCAGAGCGCCGCCGGGACCAATGGGCGTTCCTGATGCATCGGCCAACGCCGCGCGCATGGATCTTCTGGGGCAAGGCGTGCGCCGGTCTCTCGCTTTACGCGCTGGCGACGGCAGTTCCTCTCGTTGCCGTGTCAGCATGGGCGGCGGCGCCAGGGCATGTCGCGGGGCCGTTCGATCCACGCTTGATGCTTGCGGGGTTCGCGGCGATTGCGTGCGGCGCCATCATCTACTTCGCCGCGCTGATCGTGGCGCTTCGCTCCGTCCCCTGGTACGGAAGCCGCCTGCTGCCGCTGGCGACCGGATACGTGCTGGCGTTCGCGATCTATACGATCCCGCAGGAGTTTTGGCAGACGATCGCGCTGCTGCCGCTGGCGATTGCCCCGCTGGCGCTCGCCGCACTGAGCGCTTTTTCAGCATCGGAAAACGAAGCGTCGCTATCGAAGGCGGGGCGCGCCAGCACGATCTTGACCGTCTTTCTAGGCGCATTGACCGCGTGCGCCGTGGTTCTG